>NZ_JBDJMM010000040.1:0-53715 GCF_039673865.1 Pseudomonas sp. TWI628
AACTGGCTCTACGAAATTTTATCTTTGTGTATGCATTCTACATGGGGCTGTTACGGCCGTAACATGGCATGGTCCGTTGTGGGGTGGGGCCGTTTTGCGGCCCCTTCTCCATCCCGCGTATACTCCGCGCCCGTTTCAACCATCCCGAGGACCGCCCCATGGCCAATCCCCACCTGGAATACCACCTGCAACTGCTGAACCACCTGCGCACCATCCTGGTAGCCCTCGGTGAGGCCGAGCAGGTGCCGGAGGAAAGCCACGCCCTGTTCCTCGAACGCTTCGACGAACTGCTGACCTTGCTGCCGCAAGAACCGCTGGAAAGCCAGTACCTGGGCCAGGACCTGCTCTGCCAGGTCATCCAGCGCTACCCGCAGATCGCCCACCTGGTGCCGCGCGACCTGTTGTGGTTCTTCGGCGGTGACTGCCTGCACTACATGCCCGACGAAGAGCTCGCGCTGTACCAGCAACTGGAGGAACTGCGCTACGAGGCCTCCGAGCGGGGCGAGCCATTCGACTGGCACCAGCAGAAGCAGCTGCTGAGCCTGCCAGACAACGGCCACAATCACTGACGCCACGCTCCCCTGCCAAATGGCAGGGGACATCGTTGTAAATATCCCCCGATTTGCGCGACTCGGCTTACAGCTAGACGCCGTCGCAGTCCCTACCCTGATCGGCGCACCGGAATCATCCAGTCGCCGTGCGTATGGCGCACGCCAACCCTCAGCGTAGGAACGAGCTTCATGAAAATAAACATAATCCCCCTGGCCCTGGCGTTCGCCAGCACGGCTGCCTTGGCAGCGCCAGAAGTCGGCACCATCAATTTCTATGGCAAAGTAGATGCTGGCAGCCCATGCCCCATTGAGGTCATCGACCCCTCCACGGGCGCCAGCCGTATCGAATTGGGCTCCCCCAACTCGGCCCACTTCGCGAACGTGGGCGACAAGTTCGAAGTGCGTGATTTTGCGCTCCAGATCACCCCCAAGGCCGGTGTCTGTACTATCCCGCCAGGCACAGAAGTGGACGTCGTGTTCGCCGCACTAGGCAGCCCTGTCGGCCCGGCAAACGACCTGTATCCGCTGTTGCCAGGCTCCACCCCGGATATGGCCGTCTCGATCCTCGACAAGAACAACACGCGCCTGGCTCCCGGCGATGCCTCGGCAAAATACCAGATAGACGAATTGCGACCCACGCTCATGGCGTTCTCCGCCCATTACGAAGCCATCAAGGTACCGGTTACCGAGGGGTCCGCGCTGGCCAACGTGAACTTCACCGTCAACCTTCCATAACGCTGCAATCCGGGCACGCAAGTGCCCGACCTTGCCCCACAATCGCCAGGCCAATCCCATGCCCCTCACATTTCCTCTCCTGCGCTCGGCCGCCTGTCTGTTCGCCCTGCTCGGCTGCCTGAACCACGCCCATGCGGCGCTTACCCTCAGCAACAACCGCATCATCCACCAAAGCGACAAGAACAGCAGTTCGGTCACGGTCGGCAATCATGCCAAGAAAACCTATGCGGCGCAGGCCTGGGTCAACACCGAAGCAGACGATACCACCACCGCCGTGCCGTTGATCGCCTCGCCCGCCCTGTTCCGTATCGCGCCGGGCGACGAGCAAGCGGTGCAGATCAACCGCCTACCCAACGACCTGCCGCAGGACCGCGAGTCGCTGTTCTTCTTCAACCTGCAGGAAATCCCCCAGACAGAGCCTGGTGAGGCGAGCAATACCCTGAACATTGCGCTGCGCACCCGCATCAAGCTGTTCTACCGGCCTAGCCAGTTGAAGGGCAACCCTCAGAGCCTGATCAAGGACCTCACCTGGTCAGTGCAACGCATCGAGGGCAAACCGCACCTGGTAGTGGACAACCCAACACCCTTCCACTACACGTTCGGCCTGCTCGAAGTGACCGGCAACGGCAAGTCCGAACAGCTCAAAGGACGTGAAATGGTGCCGCCGTTCGGGCGCCAGCGCTACGCACTCGCCAGTACCGCGCCGTCAGCCAAGCTGTCGGTGACGTTCACCACCTTCAATGATTACGGCGGCGTCAGCCCGGCGATTACCCAGCCCTTGGGCAACATCACACCTTGAGGCAGCCCGTTATTTGAGGGTCAACTTCATTTCTTCGAAGCTCGGGACAAGTGGCCAGGTATGACCATCGTCATAGCTGAGCGTACAGCTCACTATCAACTGCGTTCCGAGCTCCAGCCCCTTCACGAAATCCAGGTCGATGGTCACGTCATCTCGGCTGCCGATACCCCCGGTCACGTCCAGGTCGATCAACTTGTAGCGGGTCAGTACGGGATGAGTGACCCAACCGGAGGGTGTCTTGCCTCTCGCCTCGAGCGTGATCCGCTGGTCGGTGGAAATATGCTTCCACTTGGCCAAGGTGACCCGAGGGTTGGAGGTCAACTTCCACACTTCCAGTGAGTCGCCGGTACGCTCTGGGATCTGCGGCGCGGGCAGCTTGTTACGGGGCATGGGTAGCACTGTCACCTCACGCTCACCGGAGTCCAGCGTGTCGTCAGGTAAAACAATCCGATAACGCAACTTCACCACCTGGCCTGCCATGGCGACCACATTGCGCATCGGAACAGCATATTCGCGCTGCCCTTCGACCCAGGGTTCGAGCCAGCTTCCGAAACTGCCCTCCTCCCCCAGGAGCAGCTCCACATGCTCCCCAGCTTTTATGACCGCGTCCGCTGGAATGATCACATCGAGCGGCGCGGAAAAGTCCAACAAGGCCAGTTCGACCGACGTCCTGTCACCCAACGTGGGGGTTTCCAAGGCTGGAGTGTGACGCGGCAATGGTTGCGCAGCCACATCCAGGCTCGCTGGCACGGGATAGGGGCTGGAATTGCCAGCGCGGTCGCGGATGAGATAGTGCGCATAGCGCAGACCGTCGAGTCGGTCGCGAATCATCCCGCCCTCATAGACGAACTGCAGGGGCTTGCCAAGGTCGTCCTCGGTCAGCGTCCAGTGGCCGGCCTCATTGTTCTGGTACGGGGCGCTGTCCCAGTAGTAGGTGATCTCATCCCCCACCTCGGCAACCGCGTAATCAGGTATCAAGGCCAGCAATTGGTCATCGTGGCGGAGCAGGAAATCCTCCGTAAGCTGACCGCCGCCCAACGTGGGAAACTGCAAGCGCCCATCATCGTCGCCCAGTTCGGGTTTCGTCTTGTCGACCGTCACGGTGAGCTTACCCGAGCTCAGTTCGGCGTGGTTCCACACATGCCCTACATAGTCAAACCGTAGTGTCCCCTCTGCAAAGTAGCGAGGCTCGATGTCCACGAAGCGCTCGCTTTCGGGCAAAGCCTGCGTCCATTCCCTGTGGCCCACATTGACCGCTTCGCCGTCGTTATCGACACAGTAGATATCGACCCACTCGGGCCAATCGGGACTGGGTTTGGAATGGGTCCACAAGGTGAATTCGACACGCACCGGACCGGCCAGCGCCTCGATGGGGATCAGGTTAGGCGCCCCGCCCGGAATGTCCTTCAGGGCATCCGGAATGACCGGTGCTGGCAGATCCGCGACAATGTCTGCCGATAGAGTGTTTGTCATACGCATGGGCCTGCTCCCAATCCGCAGCAAAAAAAGGGTAGGCCCATTGCCTACCCTGTATTCAGGTCCTACCAGCTGTAGCGCACCCCGACATTCGCCCCCCAGGGCTGTTCGATGTGATCGCCATTGCTGTAGTCAAAATCGGCATGCAATTGCAGCCTTTCGTTGAGCGATACGGCCAGCCCCGCCCCCAGCTCACCGCGCGAGCCGGACAAGTCGTTGTCGAAGCGGTTGTCATTGACCTTGACGTCGTTACCGTTGACGAACTCATGGGCATAAGCCAGGCGCAGGTAAGGCTGCGCAAAGCGGCCCTGGCCCAGATCGAAGGTACGCCCCGCGGTGGCACCGACCTTGCCCAGCAGCGAGCGGGTGTCATCACCCTGTGCCTGCAGGCCGTTGTCCAGGTGGTAGTCCTTGCCCTGGATGGTGACGGCGGACCATTGGGTATAAGGCGCGACGAAGTAGCCATCGTCCAGTTCGAACTGGCGGCCGAACTCGGCGGACACACCCAGCCCGAGGTTGTTGTAGTCACCTTTGGTACGCTTGCCGTCGCTCAGGGTCACATCGGACGAATTGTCGAACCGGTTGAGCTTGACCACGCCATCGAAGTAGTAACCGCTGGCGGCGTCCAGCCATGTCCCATACAGGCCCAGGTAGTAACTCTTCACCTCGGCCGAGGCACCGCGCTCAAGGTTCAGGTCCGAGCTGCTGTGGCCCGCCATCACACCCGCCAGCCATTGCCCGTCACCAAATGGCAGTACGCCATCAGCGCCGAGCGAGAAACCCTGCTGGACCTGCTGATAATCACTGCCGGTTGCGGTCGCGACATTGAACTTGTTGCCATAGGCCCTGCCCCAGGCGCCCGACTTGCCTTGATCCCGACGCACCTCACCCATGCGGCTGCGCAACGTCGTCAGTTCGCCATACCAGACCGTGGGCGAGGTGTTGAACAGGGCAAGGACAGAAGCCGTTCCCGGGCTGATGATCTTGCGCGAACCGTCGAGGTACCAATCGTTGCCACGCTGCACCAGTTCGTAGGAAAACGCACCAAGATCGACAGGCCCATTGAGCAACGAGAACTGCGCATCGCCGCTGGCGGTGTGAACCAGATGCAACTGGTTTTCCGCCACCGGATCGGCGCCGCTGCTACCCACCAGCAGGCTGTGCTGCCCCGTGGCCGAGCCGGTCACGTCGAGGAAATCGGTTTGCCCCGTACTGAAATCGGCATCCATGATGAAGGTACCGTTACCGCTCAGTTCGCCGACCGTCAGGCGCTGGTACTGCCCGGCCTCGCCGAAGCGCACCGAGCCTGCATTCAGGGCCAGGCTGCCCACGCTGCTGTCTTCGACCATGTTCCAGCGCGCCTGGTTGGCCACGGACAAGGCCTCGACATTGTCCAGGCGCCCGGTCAGGCTGGCATGGTTGTCCAGGCTGATGCTGGCGCTGGAGCCCGCTTCCACTTTGACGTCCCCTACCAGGTCACTGGCATCGACCGCCAGGGTCGCCGCCGAGTTGCCCTGCACTTCCAGCAAGACGCCATTGCTGCCTACCAGGTTGGACCCCGCCCCCACCTTGATGTCGGCCTTGGCGGCAAGGCCGGGATCGCCCACGACGATCGCCGACCCGTTCCTGCCCTCCACCGTACTGCCCACCAGGTTGACTTGCGCCGCATCGCTGAAGGTGTCGTCAGCGGATACCTGCACGCCGGCACCGGCCCCCACCAGGTGGCTGCCCTGGGCATTCAGTTCGGCATTGCCGAACAGCACAGCCGCACTGGACGTGCCGGTGCCCACCAAGGTACTGCCCTGCAGGTTCAGGACCGAGTTGCCCGAAAGCAGCGCCCCGCCTTGTGCACCTTCCACGTAGCTGTCAACCACGGTGGCCGTGGACCCGTCGAGGCCCCTGCGCTGCAAGCGCAAGCCTGTCCTGTCGCTGACGATCCTCGACCCGCCGTCGATGTTGGCCTTGGCATTGACCAGTGCCACGCCATTGGCACCGTTGGCCGTTACGGTGCTGCCTGTCATCTGCAGGCTCGCCCCTTCACGTACATCGATAGCTTCGGTCGTTGCCTGCTCGGCGATCAGTTTCCCACCCGGGCTGACCCGATAGCTGTCCACCGGGGTGCCCTGGCCGATGTTCAATTCTCCTTCGACCAGCGTCAACGCGTAGGCGCCTGGTGATGCCGTGACCGCCGAGGCCAGCAGCAACGCACGGGCGAGCGGATGCATTCCTGAATATCCAGGAGTCATGGGTTTACCTCGTTAATGCTTCGTTCAAATGAAAGTACGGTTAAGACGAAGTTACGAGCCTACAAACTTAGATCCGAAATACCTGTAGGAAAATTCCGATGTCGTGCAGGATTTATCCTCACCCTCGCGTGCATCGCAATGCTATTCAGGGTTTGGGCCGTAACGGGCAACTTCCTATCCCGTTGTGCATGACAACGAAAACTTCACGCACGTCTGACTCCCTGGGTTTTCCACCTACAGTGAAAGAGATTTTCACTCGCCCACGACCCTCCGGTTGCGCGGGCGTATAAACCTGTTTCACGTATGTTTCGAAGGGGATCCGCCAGACAAAGCCATTTATATTTGTCTCGTCCAGCGTAATGACGGGCTCGTAGAGGGCGCCGTCGACCGGGTCGTTACTGCCATCCTCGCCATCGCCGTGCACTGCAGACCAGTGCATGGTTATCTTGTCAGTTACGACGAGACCGTATTGGGTGAGGTCATCAACCTGAACTCGCACGGCCGGGTCCGTGTCATCGTCATCTTCATAAATCGATTGGCAAGTCAGCAGCGTGAGTCCACCACTTTGCACAACCCCCAGGAACTCAGGCTGGACGGGATACACACCCACAGCCTCGACCAACACATTGGTATCGAGCGACCGGATCGGGTTAGGGTTACTGGGTCGCTCTACCCGGTAATGGACGGGCACGTTGCCATTGCGGCCGGGCTTGATGACCTCATCCCAGCTGACCGTTTTGGTGATCGTGGTCCCGGGTTCGCCAACCTGGACCTCATGTTCGAGACCTGCAATCAGTGCCCCCCCCCAATAAAACGTGAGCACATCCTTCGCTTGCAAGGTGGCGTTGATCACAACCGTCAGCGTTGCATCCTCGAACTCGTCATCGGGATCGGTCAGGTGGTTGTCCTCACCCGATGCACTCGTAATCGTCACCTTTTCCAGGTACTGGTTTTCCGGGTCGGGTACTTCGGGTTCAGGATCCACGGGGTCCACCGGCCCGAAGCGCTCGAGGTTGACCTTCACAGTGGTATCCATCGTGCCTTGCGGCACGGTGCCACGCCGAAGCTCGTAGGTGACTACGGTGTCCTTTTCCCCCGTGCCGTCTACGCCATAGTCCGCATACAGCACTTCTTTGCTCAGGGTGAATTCCACCGGGAATGTGCCCGTATCAGACATCGCACGCCATTCCGAGGCGGGCTGGTTCCCCCAGATGACGCGCAGTTCGTCCTTAGGCTTCCAGTTGTCAAATGCCAATACCTGCACAATGACCCCGGCAAAAGCATCGTCCTTGATGATCCGTCCTTTCGCAGCCTGCGGCACGACAGGGGCCTTGAGATTGGCAGGTAGAGCGCCCAGAGCGACGCCTACGTAGGTCGGAAAGGAAAAGTTGCTTCTATTGCCCGCCTTGTCGATCAATACATACACGACTGCGATGCCGCCATCCCCGGCGTCATCAATCACTGCTTTGGAAACAGGAATGTTCTGGGGGCGTGACGTGACCTCCACAGCAATATGCGGATCAAGATCTTCGGGAATCTCGGTAACTGAAGCGTCCAGCCACCAGACTCCTACCTTGTCTTTGGGCTTGAAATCAGCGTAATCGGGCAACTCGATTACAACCTTGTCTTTATTGGCATCCGTGACCGGTGCGATATCCGCCATCTTTTTGGGCGGTGTCTGGTCGTAAGGGGCCTTGCGGTCGAAGATAAGGGTCAGGGGCAGCGAGTCACTGAAATCTCCGTGACCATGTTCAACCTCATAGCCGAACGTATGAACACCCTCTCCCAAACTCTCTATGAAGTCTTTCGGCACAGTAATAGGAAAGGGGAATAGCGTTTCGTCACCCTTTGTAAAGAAGTCAGAGCTCAGCGCATTACCACTTGGCAAATGAATAAGCTTTAACTCATCTTGGAACAGCGTACTTCCTGGCAATTGCCAGGGGTTTTCAACGACAACAACCAGCTCCAAGTCCTGCTCGGCGAGATACTTCCTGAGTACCGTGTTATCCGCTCTATCTGCTATCAATTCGTCGTCTACGATCAATGCATCCAGCGTCGCCCTGCGCACTCGAGAGCCGACGGGATTGACGCCAGCGGATACCGAATCTTCGTTATCGTTCATGATTAATCTCCCGGAGAAATACGCATTCGTCGACGGTTCAATTAACCTTCGACCTACTCCCATACTGTTATCCCCCCCGCCGTCACGCAACTGGCATTTTTATCAGGTTGACAATTAACTTACCCATAAAAAAGCCCGCCTTCACGGCGGGCTTCAAACAACTTCAGCGGGCAGACTCAATATTCCTCGCTGGTCAACCTGTCCAGCGGATCATAACCGTATTTCACCACTTCCGCGTTCGCCACACTGACGCACCACAACAGCCTGCCGCCCTTCTCCCTCACGGCCGTCAGCAAATCCCCTGCCGGGCTACGCATGACCCTGAAGGTATCGACCGGGTGGGTCGCCGAGGGCACATCGACCCTGATCACCCTGCCCTGCTCGTCAGCAGTGAAGCGCCGACCGTCCTCGTCCCATACCCGATTGCCGTGCTGGTCGAACGCCTCTTCGATCAGCGCCGGTACTTCGACATTGATCAAGCGGCCCAGCCCATCGTAGGTCAACACCCGGCCGGCATCATCGAGCGTGAGGTTGCCGTCCTTGTCATAGTCCAGCGGTATAGTGGCCGGATAATCCGGATGATCATTCTCGATACGGCTCAGTTGCGCCGGGTCTTCATTTTCGAAGTAATACCTGGCCTGATTGAGCCCCTCGGCAAAGCGCGTATTCACCCGAGTAATGTTATCGATTTCATCGTGCCGGAAGACTTGCTCCTGCATGACGTTGCCGTACTGATCCACCGGAGAAAGCCTGCCCTCGCACAGATACTTGCGCAGCCGGCCACGCACGTCGTATTCATAGGTTTCATGGCGCAGCACCTCGTGAATATCGCCTTCGGTCAGTGTCTTCCAGACAATCGCGTCTTCGACATCGTAGCCCTGTGTCAGTGACTGCAACGTACCGCCAATGTCGAACTGGCGTTGCACTTCCCTGTCGAACGCGTCGAACATCATGACCGTTTCCAGGCGTTGCCCCCCGCCCTGGGTCAGCGTCCTGCACATCCGCCCCAGGCCATCGTATTCGAAGGTGGCGACCGAAGTCTCCAGGGTCGTCTGCCGCAGCCTGCCATAGCCGTCATATTCATACACTTGAGGCACATCGCCCACGTCGGTGTAGCCCAACTGGCGGCCCAGCAAGCTGGTCTGGTAGTGCATCTCGGAGGTCTCACCCTGATATTCACGGGTCTCGCTCAGCACTTCCCCATTGCTGGAGTACTTGCGCTTGAGTACCAGCCCTTGTTCCTCGCAGCGCTCGAGGAGCGCATTTTTGTGGTCGTAATCGTAATCGGCCTCGATGCCCTCGGCAGCGATCCGCCGAAGCTCCGGCTCGTCACTCAACTCAGGCCGGTACCGATACTCGATCAGTTCCTTTCTTGGCGTCAGTACTGTATTGGGCTTCATCTGCCCTGGCTCGAACCCGAACACGCGCACGCGCCCTCCAGTAATCGACTCGACCATGCGGTCCAAGCCGTCGAAACGCTGCTCGCCCAGCACCACGCCATTAACACTGATCTTTACAGGCAAGTCCTCGCGGCTATGCGGGGCGTAGTCGCGATGCACCACGCTGTCATCGGCGAGGGTTTCATCCACCAAGCGGTTGAACACATCATAAACATAGTGCTTGGTTTCATTGCGCGCATTGACCTCCCGGGCCTTGCGTTGCAAGCCGTCGTAGTAGGTCTGGCTGACGCTGTACGACGCATCGCTGGCGTCGAGCCGTTCGATGCGAGCCGGTTCATCGAACAGCGTCAACCAGGTGACAGTGGTGCCGGTAGCCTGCTGGCGATCAGCAGACTCGCGCCATTGCGTTCTGATGGGCCCTTTCGAGGCCGAGGTGCCAATCGGATCGTAACGGTCATGGTGACGTACCTCATCGACTGCGATTTCGCAGTACTGCCGGCCCCAACCGTCGAACAGCCTCTGCCGCGGCAAGGCCAATTCGCGTGGCGGCTGGTTCGGGTAGTCGAGCCAGTCGTAATCGGTTTCGCTTACCTTGTCACCCAGCGCGTCGTAGCTCGCGGCATAGGTGGGGCGCAAGGCCGCGCGCTTGCTGATGTCGGCGTTATCAGCATCCTGGCGGAACTGCGCGATGGCACGGTTGAGCCCGTCGACCAGCGTGCGGGTAATCACCCCTTTGACATCCTCGGCCGTTTGCGTGGCCTGCCCGCCGGCCTGGCTGACCAAGGTATAGGTGTACTTGCGCGAGGCCTTGAACCCATTCTCGTCCTCATCATCGGGCGAGACCGTTTCGATAAGCACCCGGCGCAGGGCGTCATAGACGTAGGCGATCTTCACCTCATTATCGTCATAGTTCTGCAGCGGCTGGTTGATCAGTACGGAATGAAGGAGCGTCTGTATCTTCTGAGCGTGACGAACAGCGCCATCTTCAAGCTCAAGGCCATGGTCGAAGCCCGTGAGGGTACGTATTTCTTCAAGCACCTCCTCACCCAACTCCGGGCGCTTGGCAAAACGGTGCTCGGTGGTCGTTTCGTGGTCGTTGAGTATCTTCATCTCCTCGACCATGCGGCCGTGTTGCAAGGGCTCGCCAGGCAGGTCCTGGTACTTGCGGAAGGTGAATTGCTGCGGTTGTTCCTGCTCGCTCACCAGTTGCGACAGTTCTTCCTCATGGGCCACGAGCCAGCCCTTGCCCAACGTCGACCCAGTCAAAGCCTTCAGGGACCGGTAACGATACCGCGTGCGCGACTTGGCTGCCGTGCCCTCGTCGGTCCTGGCCGGGTGCTCGGTGCTGGTCTTGCGGCTGCGGGTGAACAGCTGCAGGTCGGGCGGGCAATCGTCCCCTTCACCGGTGTGCGGGTAATAGGTATGGCGTGTATGGACCGTGGTGTCCAGGGTCGCTTGCTGGTCGATCTCGTTGCCCTTGTAGACTGGGGCAGCCGCCCGGGATTCCAGGGTCAGGTTGCCATGCTCGTCGTAGTCGGTGATCAGCACCTCCTCACGCAAGCGGGTGGCATCTTCCTGGATCTTCCAGCGCTTGATCTGATACTTGGGCATCTGGAAGAACGCCGGCTGAAACTCGAACATGGCGTCGGTTTCGTGGTAGACGGTCTCGGCTTCCTGGATGCAGGTCTCGCGCCGGGGTAGCTCGGCGCCCCGGTCGTACACCTCATGGGTCTGCTCGGTGCGTTGCAGCTTCAGCAAATGAAAACGGTCGAAGCGGCGGGTGATGCTGCGCAGCGGCGTGCTGCCGAGCAGATAGGTGGCGGTCGAGCCATAGCGGAATGCGCGGTCGGTACTCTTGTAAAGGTTGTCCTCGCCCTCGTCCTCCCACGAGGCGCCACTGCCCCAACCGAGGAAGTTTTCGCTGGTGTAGGTGTAGCTGGTGACCATGTCGGCCTGGTCGTGGCCTGGCTTGATCGTGTGCCTGGTCACCCGCGGCAGGGCAGGGCGGGCATCGCCGGGGAAACGATGGCCTTCATCGGCATACTCGATGAGCTCGGTGCCGCCGACCGGGGTGCGCACGGCCGTCAGGCACACCACCTCACGCACCTTGTCGTATTCCAGCGCCCAACTGGCCTTGTCATCGCTCGGCAGGGCGATGGACTCGAGCACCCGTACAGCCGGGGTGAACTGGTTATCGAGCCCGAGGGTGTATGTGGCCAGTGGCTTGCCGCCCGGGCCGGAACAGGGGTGCAGGTCGAGGGTGACCCGGTCGCTGCCATAGGTGATGAGCAGCAGGTCGAGGCCGCTGTCGTCCTTGATACCGATGAGGCACGGGGCGCCGAGGTAATTGTCGTAGCGCAGGGTGATGCCATGGCCCGACGGTGCCTCGACCCGGGTAGGCAAGGCCACACGATTGTCGGAGGGCCCATTCACTTCGAGCAGCTCGATCATGCCGCTCTTGTGCTCGACGCGGTAGCCATCGCCATGGTCATGGAACAGGAAGCTGCGCAGCTTGCGCTCCTTGATCAGCCTGCCGGTGCCGTCGTCAGTGGAGCCATCGACCCGGAAGCTTTCGCCAGTGTGCAGATGCAGCATGTTGTCGGCGGGGGTGTACTGGCTAAGGTTGAGCGTCCAGCCACTGCCGAAGCCCGAGTCCTCGATGTTCATCGGGTTGAAGCCGATACGCAGGGGCAGCGAGGGCCCGGCGAGGTTGTTGGCGACCAGCTCCGGCAGCTCGATAGCGAGGGTGTACTGGCCGGTGCGGGGGTCGACGCTGTTGACGATGAAACTCAGAAAATTGAATGCATTGGAATGCAGCAATGATTTGGTGGTCATTGTGAGGCCCTGAAGTAGAAGGCCCCGCCCCGCTCGACGAGGCGGGAGCGGGGTTATTGCACAGACAGGATCAGCTGGTTTCGGCTGTCTTCGACGGTGGGTTCCGGGAAGCCGATGCGCAACCGATGCCGCGTTCCACGCATGTCGTAAAGCACGAGCATCATGGGCTGGTCCAACGTGATCCTGTGCATTCTGGTTTCATCGCCGTTTGCCCTGCCGTCATACCAGTAAGGCATGTCGGCTAAGCGGTGCAGCATGATGATCAACTCGCCCGGCCCTGGCTCCTTGCCCTCGATCACCTCCTGTTTGATGCCGTTGTAGTTAACTGCCGCGGCCAAGTCTGTCAGCATTTGTTCCTTGTAGAACTTGTGCGGCTTTTCCGGCTTGTTCGGTACTGGCAATTCCTTGAAAATGCAGCCCAGGTAGCTGAAACGCTTCTCCTTTACCTGGTCGCTTTCCCAGCGAATCGATGTTGCGGCCCCCTCCGGCTCGCACGTTGCGAACTTGATGGTTTCCAGTTTTTCCTCATAGCTGAGCGTCCAGTAATCGATCGAATCCCGCATATAAGTGAATTCATCTTTCGGTGCACCCGTGCCGGGATCGAAAATATAGCCCTTGCCGTTGAACACTCGCTCACGGGTAAGTTTGTAATCGCCTGACCCCGGCCTCACCGGCTGCACGGCTGTGGTTTCGAGGAAGGCGGCTTTATCCTTCGACTTCCAGGGCGTGCCATCCTCTGCCGTGAACATGGCATAGAACTCTTCTACTCCAGCTATGCCGCTCTGGAGATAGAAGCGCACCGAATTGCGTGTTTCCTCAGAGCGCACTGCGGGTGGATCGTCACTCGCCTTGGCACCGTCGTAGCGGTCAAAACGGTTTATCACGGCGTTGGTCGCCCACATGTTCACACCAGACGGCAGGCCCTCCTCACCCTTGCCGACATCCTGGACCTCTGCATTGGTGGCACGGTATACCAACTTCATGGTGCTCATTTCGTCGTCCGACACGGGTATCTTGTATTTGATACCACCAAAATCGAACTCGTCGGTTTCGACTGCCACTTCCACCAGTATCTGCTGCATGCCATTGGCCAGGCAGACAGGGGCACCTAATACCTTGATTTCCCATTTCTGGATCTTTTGCCAAGTGATTGGCGGGTTTTGGTAGGCATGCTCGACGATCGCGTAGCCGGTGTAACGATCGTCGATATCCGCCATGATGACGCTGACGGGGGCCGTGGGATGACTCGGCGGGGTGTAGTGACCATCGTCGTCGACGTCTCCCTCACCAAAGACCTTCCAGGTCGCCTCCTCGTGGTCATCGGGGCGCAGCCTGAACGCAATCGGTTCGGCCCCGTTGAACACCGGCACATGAAAAGGCATCACGTTCAGGACTTGCCTGTAGGCAAAAATGACCACCGTGGCGATATCGGTGCTCCCTGTTGACGGGTCCGTCACGCGGATATGCTGCAGGCGAACTTCAGGCAGGTACTCCTCCCCCGGCTCGTACGGTTTGAACAGCCGCCCGCCGGGTTGCTTAGGGTCAGGCAGCAATTCACCGTAGACGCTACCTTCTTCGTCGATCGGAGTGAGCTCCCAGATCAGCTCGGCGCCGGAGAGCGAGCTGGCTTGCAGCTCGACGGGCCCCATTAGCGTGCCCCAGGTAGCTACACGCGGCAAAATGTTGACTGCCCGGCGCGACTCGACCAGCAGTCCGGTGCGTGTCTGCGGCCCTTCGGCCGAGTCGAAGCTCGCCGATACCCGTACCAGTTGCTGATCGCGCCGGAACGTTTCGGCGAGCGGTGCCTGATAGGTTGCGCCTACCATCGCCCCGGTGTGCGCCTCGCTGTTCATGTTGATCGCAGTCCACTTCACATCAACCGTCTGCCCCTCGTTGTCGAGTACGTACGGCTGACGCTCACCGGCCAGCACTGCGCCTTGCATGGGCTCAACGAAATAGGACTGCGCCGAGGGCTCGACGCTACCGAATATCACATGATCCAGTGGATCTTCTCGCTCGGCCATGTCGACCTGGTAAGCGTTGGGCAACCTGAGTTGGCGCAACACGTCTGGCGTTTCATCCCGGCTGACGAAACGGCGCAGGTTTTCCGCGATCAGCGTCGTTGTGTTATAGGCAGCAGTCCCTTGCGCAGTCAGGTCGTCCGGTATCAGGTAAGGGTACTGGTCGGGATTACCCGGCAAGCGACCGGGCCGCATATTGATACGTAGCTGGCAGAACAGCACGAGCGCGCCATCTCCGTATTTCGTCGAGCGTGGATTGCGCCCCTCAGGCGCCGGCTGGGTGAGTAAACTGAAATTGCGCGGGGTCAGCACCCCGTAGTCGTTGAAACCCAGCGTCGCGCAGGTGTAGAGCTGGCGGTAGGTCGGGTGCGCCTTGATACGCTTGCCCAGTGCCTCGCCGATTGCCACGCGGGCATCACCGCTCGCCCCCCCGAGGTTACAGCTGAATCGAGTACCCGACGAAAGGTCCAGCGTCACCATGCTGCGGTCGCCGCGATTGCCTGCCCGTACCTCAAGATCAGCGGTCATTTCCAGCGCCATGCCCATGTCTTCGCGCAAGGGCACACTCTGCCGCAGAAACGGTGGGCTACCGGGTACATGAATGGTCGAGGCGTAGGTACCTGCCAGGATATTGAGCCTGACCGTGACACTGCGGTTGGTGAAGGTAGCGTTCTCGAACGACACCTGTGGCGCACCCAGCACGATATTGCTCAGGGTTGCACGCTCATCGTCGCCAATGCCGACCGCTATGCTGAACGGTGCCAGATAACTGTGGTTGCTGAACGCGGACAAATACTCTTCCCGCAGCATGCGGTTGATCTGGCCACGGTCGAATGCCACGATGGCGCCCCAGTCGAACATCACGTTGCCTTCAGCCAGACGCTTGAGCAACTCGGATTTGGAGTTGGTCTTCATTGCGCAGCCTCCTTGCTGTTTTCTTCGTCGTCCGGACCGTACAGCGTGTCAACCAGAACCTGCGGCTTGATCAGCGGGACAGGCAGGATGGCGTAAGTCCATAGCCAGTACTTGTTGTCATCTTCGATGGCGGCGATGACGGTATAGGGTGTCAACGGCTTACCATCGATGGAAACGGGTGTCAGTAAGCCGTCCTCGAACTTGGCGTTGCCATAGACTCTGTACCAGGTGGTGTCCTCGGCAGGAACGTCATATTCACCGGTCTTGCCAGTGCCCCGGAATGTCACTCGCAGGCCATCTTCACCCCCAGCCACACTCGGTTCGACCTCGTGATTGAACCAGTTGGTTTGATTTTCAATGGGTATCAAGACCGGCGTTTCTACCGTTTCGCCCAGCGATGATGAGGTAACGCGGATGGTTTCGACGCGCAGGACTTCGCTGAGGTCATCTTCCCAGGGCCAGTCGGCCTGGGTACCGCTATCGAGCCATTGTTGACGGCGCTGCAGCCATTGCTGACTCTTGCGCGGCACGTCGGAAACGCGCTCCAACTCGAAACCGGGTAACGGCTTGACCTCACACTGGCAATTGTCGTCTTTGTCTCCTTCGACCTTGCATACCCATTCCTCTTCCCCACCCTCGCCTTCCACCAACTTGCCCGCAAAGACATGTTGCTTTCCGTCAGGGCAGCTGCAGGTACATTTACATTTGGGCAGGTGATAGTATTTGCTCTGTTGTTGGCCCGAGGGATCCGCTTCGGGATCATCCGAGAAGTAACCATATGAATCGGCCGGCAGGGAAAATTCCACAGGGGAGCGGTCAATCGTCGCGGCAGTCAACAAGTACTTGCCATCGGCGGCAGCCTGCATGACCATCGGCGATACCCCTAGGCTACGTCGGGTGATGCTCACCAGGGCCTTGGTGAAACTCTTGCCGCTGGTGGCAGTGACGATGACCCGCTTGTCGCCGCGTACCAGGCTGCCAAGTGCTGGCGCGGTGTATTCGCCCGTTTGGGCGTTGATCGAGCCATAATCCTCAGTTTCCTCCCCTGGCAAGTTCGCCGCCGTCCAGGTCACCGCCCCGACCGGGGCAGGCGTAATCCTGAACTGATGTTTTTGGCCCGCCAACACCAGCGGTTCAGGCGTCTCGAACTCGAACTCGGTGCGCGCCGGCGACAGGTATCCAGGCAGCGTCAGGTCGCCCGGGAAGCGCACAGCCGATGGCTGCGCGGATTCTTTGCCACTTCGAAACAGCAGGCCGTTGAGGCGAAATGCATCGATGTCCTCTGCCACGCTGACGATGGTATCGATCGTACTGCGGATATTCTCAAGTATCTTCAACTCGCCAAAGTCGATGAACTGTGAAAGAAAACCAGGCCCGTCGCCGACCATTCTCAATTTTTCATCGGGTACCATCTTGTGTCGCATTGTGGGAGTGGCCGCTAGTTTGAGGGTCAATTGACCAATATCATTGCCAGCCGTTTCGACATGAAACTGATAGCTGGCCTTGTATTCCCAGATATAGTTCACTTCCCCCTTCTTCCAGGTGCCATTCATTCGCTCCAGCGAAACCGGGCACGTGCCTTGGCCAAACCATTCGAAATTGAGGCTGTCGTCACCGGCCTTGACCTCGAACCGGGTGAACTTATCGTCGCCAGTCGCGACAAAGCCCAGCGCCAACCCGTTGGTAAAATCGATTGTCTTGACGTTCTCCGTAGCGCCCTTGAGGGGAATAATCAACTTCCCCTTGGTCGCCTGGATGCCGGTCACAAACGTGTTGTCTTCGCCTCCAATATATTTCGCCTCAAACTCATCGCTCTGATTCTCGACCTTTTCAAGTCCCCTCGTGACCAATCGCTTGATGAGGAACTTGTTACCGAGTAACAAGTTCATCGTGTAAGGATTGGAAGCATTTTTATCGGGAGAGGGCAACAGGTAATGCATGTTCTCGTCGTTGTCGGGAAGGCCCGCCTCCGAGTTATCGCTGTCTCTCATGGTGACGGGGATAATGACCGCCCCCCCGCCATTCTTTGTGGAGTTTCGTACGCGGCTATCGGGTGATGCATGGGTGCGAACGATGAATTTCTCCGGCTGCAGGAAATCCTTGTCCTTGATCTTCATTTCATTGAGCACCAGGATTTTCTGGGCATCGTCCCAGCCATCGAAAATTTTCTTGTAGCGATCACCGCCGGCCCGGTTCTCTTCGCCTGTATCGGCAAAGCGCAGGTAGAAATCCTGAGCCTTCTTCAAGTCGATGAACACCTTACCGGCTTCGGAAACCGTGCCGGGACTGCTATCGAGTTCGATCCGCACATGCAAGTCGGGGCCATCGAGCCCATCGGCTTCCCTGACGCGGGTAATTTGCTTGTATTTAGATCCCGCAGGCCTGCTCAGGGTCAGCTGTTTGCCGCCACTGATTCGCATCTTCAGGTCTGCACGTGAGTGCGTAATGCTGGCCCTCTCGAACGAGAGCCTAGGCTTATCCAGCACATGATCAACGAGCCGCTCCCATGTGGTGGCGGGGGTGATCACCGTCGTGAATGTCAACGGCGCGAAATATTGACCACTGTCGAAGCGGTCAATGTACTCCTGTAGCAGCAACCGGTTGGCGCGCAGGCGATCATAGGCAAGTATGGCGTCGTAACCGTGGGTTGACGGCCCCTTCCTCAGGTACGCGACAAACTCTTCCAGCGATTCTTTTACGATCGTTTCCAGCGGTTCTTGGATTATCATGATTCCACCTTCGATATACGTTTAGGCATGCCAATGCCATTACTTGCGTAACGTCAACCAACTCGACTCAAACACGGTCCAGTTGTCATGTTCCACATCGCCCTCGAAGTTGACGCTCGCATGGAACGTGACCTTGGAACCATCATCGAACTCGTCGAGTGATGTTTTCTGTAACTTTTCCGTGACCATGCGGTTGCTGACTTCCGCCTCGCGAACCAATTCATTGCGGATAGCGAACACTTTTAGCTTGCCGCCTTTAAAACCACTCACGGTGATGACCAACATTTGCCCGACACTCATGAACGGCCAGTGAGGCAATGTCAACGTGGCCTGATCGTCGCCGATATCGCTCATGTGCAACTCGGTACCGCGGCGCGGCGTGCACTGCAGCGTCGGGTAGTTGCTTTGACCCAACGGAACAATGCGCAAGTTCAAGTTTTTTGACTTATGTTGCTCGGGCATTATTTTGTAATACACGGGAAAGCGTTCGGCCTCGGTATTACCTGGGCGCATGTTGGCTGCAACCGCTGCCGGGGGAATGTGCAGGAGTTCTTCGGGTACCTTGTCGAAGGTAAACTTCAGGTTGCCCAAGGCAGAGCGGCCTTCCCAGTAAACTTCAAGGGTTTCCCCATCCAGCAACTCGATAGCCGAAAGATCGATATAGGCCCCCTCCTTTGCAAGGAGGGCCGGCAAATAGGCATTGAACTCCCCCCCGGCCCCTTCAGCCTCCGCAAAAAACACGTTCAATGGCGATTCATCGCGCCGAACGACCAGTTCGACATCGCGGACTGCCCCGCTGTACGCTACCCCTTCGCGGGCGACCTGGTAACCCAGCCTGATGCGGTCCAACCCATCAAACTTTTCAAAGGGCAGGGTGAACTGGACCACGCCACTTTCCAGGCCGCTCAAGTCGATGCGAAGTTGCTGTACGCCCCAATTATCATTGAAATGCAGCAGCAACCTGTCACTGACCATCAGTTGCTCGGTGCCCGTGATACGCAAAACCAGCCCATCGAGAAACTGCAGGGGGTCGAGCTTCCCGCTGGTATAGCCTTCTATCTCGAGCGGTGCGAGCAGTGGCGGCGCGTCAGGGACTTTGTCAATTCGGAAAGTTTGAGTGGGCGACCGCAATTTTGAGGTCAGATCGGCAAACTCGATCTCATAGTAAACATCGGCGTGCCCCTTGCTTATGAAGTCGAACTGCTCGAGCGGCACTTGCCAGCGCAGTACCTGGCCAACGTCTTGCGCCGTGACCTGGATTGTCTTTTTCCACGTTTCGTCCTTGTCACCGTTACTCTCATAACCCACGAAGTAGAGCGTCACCCCGTCCTTTGCGCGCATGGCCTGATAGGGCGGCACCAGAAAGGTGGCCCCGGCGGCGCCCAGCGTGGATGGGTCGATGTACAAATTGTGTGACTGTGGCGCTTGTGCCACTGGCATATGCTCCAGGCGATGAGGGCGCACCCCCACGAAGCAAAAGGCGCGCATTGATTGTTCAAGTACTGGATTAATAGGCTTGAAAGAAAAGAATGCGTAGCCGCCTTCAGCGGCAGTCACGTATTCATTCGGCACTGGAAAGACTGTTTCTTTATTAACGGGATCGAAGTTTCTCTCGTCAACGTCGTGAAACAGGCCAGATTCGACCGGGTTACCTTGTTGGTCCGCGCCGATCCAGAGCACGTCGACAGTCTGGCCTACATCGATACCGTCGTAGGTAAAATAAATAGCTAAGTCATCACTTCCCAATTTGGCGAGATCCACTTCGTCATAGGGTGTGAGGTCTTTGATTCTCGGCCGCGGCGGGCGCTCGACAACGGCGGGTGGAGGCATATTTGTATTCCCATGAACGAATGAAAAGTATGCTCACGCTATCCCACCACCGGCGGCCTGCCTACTGACAAAAATAACAGGTAGGCATCAATGAAGCGGCTGTGATACTTCGCGCCACTGCCATTCGCAACACCCTGTACCTAGCATTTTTGCTAGCTGTTCCGGCCTCGGCATCTCGCTAGACTCGCCGGGTGAACTTCTCACTCAACCTTGAGGATTCGTGATGAACAACCCATGGCGAATAACTGGCACCGTAGCGCTACTGATTCTGCTTTCCGCACCGGCCTATGCCGAGCTTGCAACCATAAAACATGGCGACAAGTGGTCTTCAGACCAGAAGGAATCGGACCATGATTTCAGATGCCCTTCCAACCAAGTCCTGGTAGGGCGCAAGCACAGTGGTGACGAGAACGCCGACACCAATTTCCTGTGTGCAACTGTCTTTCAGAAGGAAACACTCAAGACATTTAACGAGACCAAGCAGAATGTCGGCACTTGGACTTACGCATCCTGCCCAGAACCTAAAATCATGACAGGCCGAGGTAGGTCAGGCGATGAAGAAGAACCCTACTGGATATATTGCTCTGAAGTTCGCGACGTATGGGGCCACGCCTTAGTTCCAACATGGACAAGCGATAAAGAAGGAAAAGAGTCCGATCACGAAGCCGTTTGCGGAAAAAATCAGGTACTTGCGGGTATGAGACTCAGCGGCGATGAAAACGGACAAACCTTCTACTATTGCGCCGAACTGTACTGACCTATATTACGAGGCATCATCATGTTAACTTTCATGAAGCTAGGCATCATCGGACTACCGCTTCTCCTGACCAGCCTCGCACCGCTCGCACAAGCCGGCGCTCAAACGCCTGCGCAGGCCGAGTCAAAAACCGAGGGCACCATCCTCATAATCGACAAAGATAACGCGCAGTGTTCCCTGAGTGTACCCGGCGAAGGCAGCGGCGAGCTCATACAATATGAATTCAAGCTGCGGGATAGCGCCTGCAAAGATGTGAAACCGCGCAAGATAAAATTCGACAAGCTTCCCTCGGCAACGGAAATCCTGATTACCGATGGGCTCGGTTGTAGCACCAAAGATGGTAAAAGTAACTTCTGGATCAAACTGTTGACCATCAGCCGAACTGATACCGACTGGTTCGAATTCGAAGACCTGGTCAGCTACCCTAAAGAAGAAATCATTTCCAAAGGCCTGGAAATGGTTGACAGCAAGTATAAAGACCCCAGTGAAGTCAGGGACAAAGCCCAGTGCGTGCGGGTGATAACTTCTGCACGCGTTGATCCTCCTACGCCGGTTCCCGTCGAACAAAACAAGCCTACTTCTTACGACGGACTTAAACCCCATGATCGCTTTACTTGTGGCCTGCACCAAGTGATGGTAGCGCGCGCAAACGACGGCGACGCGGAAAATGGCAAAGTTTCCTATACGTGCTCAACCTTCAAGCAGGCCTCAACCGACCTGACTGTCGCTGCAGACGAATGGAGCGACAGCTTCAAGGAAAGTGATGGCGTCTATTTCATGTGCCCGCCTGGCAAAGTCATGACTGGAATGGACCACTCGGGCGACGAGAACGGACCAACCAAGTACCGCTGCAGCAGTCTATATAGCGGCGATAAAAAACTGTCGGTCATCTGGTCCGATGAATGGTCTGATGCACAACAAGAGAACGACAGCGAATTCCTCTGCCCCAAACACTCATTTCTAGTCGGCCGTCGTCACATAGGTGACGAGAACGACAGAACGTTTTATCGCTGCGCAACTGCGCAATAAGAGGGAGGACCGATCATGACTATCTCCTCAAAAACAGCCTCCAATGCGTTCAACTTCCTGAGCTTCGTCAATAACAGCGTTGATCCGCGCACCGGCCTATACACCCTCGCTATCGAACTGCCAGAGCTGGTCGCCAACAACCTCGCCGGGCCTTCGCTACCCCTGCGCATCGGCTTCAACCCGATGAACATCGAGGATTCGGGCTTCGGCCGTGGCTGGACGCTCAACCTTAGCCAGTACACCCCCGACAACAACATGCTGCATCTGCACACTGGCGAAAGCTTCCGGGTCGATGGCTCCACTGACGACGGCACCGGCAGGCTGATCAAGGAGCGCAAGCTGCGCAGCTTCCTGTTCCATGACCATGGCGATGGCTACCGCGTCGAGCACAAGAGCGGCATGATCGAGCTGCTCGAAGTGAATGGGCCCTCCGACAATCGTGTGGCCTTGCCTACCCGGGTCGAGGCACCGTCGGGCCATGGCATCACCCTGCGCTACGACAATTACCTCGGCGCCCCGTGCCTCATCGGTATCAAGGACGACAGCGGCCTCGACCTGCTGCTCATCACCTATGGCAGCGACCGGGTCACCCTCGACCTGCACCCCTATTCCGGCCCGGGTGGCAAGCCACGGGCCACTTACACCCTCGAGCTCGATAACCGGTTCACCCCGGCCGTACGCGTGCTCGAGTCCATCGTCCTGCCCAGCAATGACAGTTGGGGCCTCGACTACGACAAGGTGCGTGACATGGTGTGCCTGACGGCCGTAGACACCCCGGTCAATGGCACCGAGCTCATCGAATATGCCGATGAAGGCCACCGCTTCCCCGGCGATGCCCACCCTGCCCTGCCGCGGGTGACCAGGCACACGATCAAACCTGGTCACGACCAGGCCGACATGGTCACCACCTACACCTACACCAGCGAAAACTTCCTCGGTTGGGGCAGTGGCGCCTCGTGGGAGGACGAGGGCGAGGACAACCTTTACAAGAGTACCGACCGCGCATTCCGCTATGGCTCGACCGCCACCTATCTGCTCGGCAGCACGCCGCTGCGCAGCATCACCCGCCGCTTCGACCGTTTTCATTTGCTGAAGCTGCAACGCACCGAGCAGACCCATGAGGTGTACGACCGGGGCGCCGAGCTACCCCGGCGCGAGACCTGCATCCAGGAAGCCGAGACCGTCTACCACGAAACCGACGCCATGTTCGAGTTTCAGCCGGCGTTCTTCCAGATGCCCAAGTATCAGATCAAGCGCTGGAAGATCGAGGGAGATCTCGCCCGCTTGCGTGAGGAGGTGCTGATCACCGACTACGACGAGCATGGCAACCTGACCCTGGAGTCCGTGGCGGCGCCGCCGGTCTACAAGGACAACGAGATCAACCAGCAAGCAACTCTGGATACCACGGTCTATACCCGTCATACCTATTATCCACAGACCGGTGAAGGTGAAGATTGCCCGCCCGACCCACTACTGTTCACCCGCTGCCGCAAGACCAGCACGGTACACCCGGCCAAGATCGGCGAAGGCCAGGCAGCCACCTTGCGCACCCGTTACCGCTACCAAGCCGTGCCTGCCCTGAGCACGGCAGCGGCGGCCCAGGGCTTCCTCGATGCCCGCGAGGAAGAACTGTCACAGGTACTGGATGGCGACATCGAGCGGGTTCTGCAGGCCACCACCCGCAGCCTGTACAAGGAAAGCGAGCACAACGCCTTCCTGCATGGCCGCCTGGCCCAGCAGGCGGTGACACTCAAGCATGCGACCGACCCTGGCAAGGACAAGACTGCGACGTCGACGTTCTTCCATTCGCTGATCGACGACGACAACCGGCAAAAGACCTTGCTGCAAGTGCGTGAGACGTTCAAGGCGCATGACCTGAGAGAGCGCACAGTGGCCCGCGCGCATTCCATTCATAGCGGCCTGCTCATGCGCGACCAGGACGCCAACAAGGTCAACATCCACTATCAGTACGATGTGCTCGACCGTATGACGGCCGAGACGGTCATGGGTGACGATGGCGCCAATGCCGCGAGCCGAACCTTCGCTTACGTGCTCGGTGCCAAGCCCTACGAAGAAGTCACGGATGTCAACGGCGTGGTCTCGCGCACCTGGTTCGACGGGTATAACCGGCCTATCCAGCATGACCGGGAAACCGAAGACAAAAGCACCGGGCAGCGCAACTGGCACGTCGTGCAGACGACGCAATACGACAGCGCAGGCCGCACCGCGTCGGAAACCACCTACGACTACCTGGACAACGACGAAAAGCGCACGCTGACCAGCACCTATGGCTATGACGGCTGGGGCGAACGCGTGACCAGCCAGCAGCCCGATGGCGTCGTGGTGTGCATCCAACGCTCGCCCTTCGGCAAGGAAGGGTTCATCGTCGACACCTGGCAAGAACGTCACGGCGAGGCCAGGCCACGCAAGTGGCGCCAGTTTGCCAGCAGCGAGTACAACCGCTTCGACAAACCGATCAGCGACCGCCGTCTTGACACTGCAGGGCAGTTGGTGGGGCGCATGCAGTATTACTACGACGGTATCGGCCGTTGCGTGCGCCAGGTGCAGCACCTGCGCGACCCCCTGGACCTGGAGGCGCCCCCACTGCAGCAGGAGACCAAGCTCGCCTACGACGTGTGGGGGCGCATGAACAGCAGCGAACGCCCCGATGGCAGCAAGCTGCTGCGCCGCTTTGCCAGCCACAGTACCGATGAGCTGACCATCGAGCTGTCACTCGAGCCGGCAGAAGGCGAACCAGGCAGCATCATATGCGAGCGCACCTTCGACGGCCTCGACCGGCTGACCAGGCTGACCGTCGGCAAGCGGACCGAGCGCTTCAACTACCACGGCCAGACGACCTTGGTCGACGAACATACGAAGGCCTCCGGCCGCATCCTCAAATATGCCTACACACCGGAGCTGACCCAACAGCCCACCTCGGTCGCCCTGAAGGGGGCAACGGCAGCCAACGACGACGCCCTGTTCGATTACGCCAGGCCCGACGCAGAAATGACCTCGGCCGAAAACAACGCAGGCACGCGAAGCTACGACTACACCGACCAGGGCTATTTGCTTGAAGAAACCTGGACCGACAAGACCACCAACACGCTCGACTACAGCATCACGCACGACACATCGCTTCAGGGCCGCCCGCTCAAGCGCACCGCCAGCAATGGTCCGCAGACCGTTTACACGTACGACGCCCAGGGGCGCCTGCAACAGACCAGGCAAGCGCGGCAGGAACAGCCTACGCGAGGTTACCTCGAAGCCACGTTCATCTATGACGCTGACGGGCGTCTGTACCAGACCACCACGCTCGACAATGTCAGCAAGCGACAGGTCACCAGCACCGTGTTGTATGACGACCAGGGGCGTGAATCCGAACGCAGCGTGGCGCTCGATGACGGCAGCACGCGAACGATACAACTGGTATGGCAAGACAACGATCTGCTGCACAGCCGCGCCACGCTGCAAGACGGTCAGCAGCGCCTGCTGGAAACATTCAGGTATGACGGCCTGAACCGGCTGACCAAGGTCAGCTGCACGCTCGAGGACGAGGGCGACGCCGAGGCCTACTTGCCACGTAACCGCGCCGGCCGCTCCATCACGGCGCAGGTGTTCCGGTTCGACCTGTGGGACAACCTCACCCGCTGCCAGACCACCTTCCACGACGGCAACACCGATGACGGGCGCTTCGAGTATGGCACCGAGAATGCGGACGATGTCTACGACCGGTTCCAGCTACGCGAGCTGAGCCACAGCTTGCACCTGCAAGACCCGGGTGCAGAGGATTATCCGAAGTTCCAGGCGTTTACCTATGACAAGGACGGCAACCAGTGCAATGACGAGTGGGGCAACGCCCTGACCTACGATGACTTCGGGCGCCTGCAGCAGGTGACCAGCAGCGATGGGCAACGCGTGCTGTCGCGTTATCGCTACGATGCGCACAATGACCTGGTGGGTGTAACCCAGCCTGATGGGGTCGAACAGCTGCGCCGCTACGAAGATTACCGCTTGAGCGCGGTGACCCAGGGCAATGAGCAGGTTCACTACCTGTACGGCGACACGCACCCGCTTGGCCTGCAGAACCTTGCCAAACCGCAGGACACACGCTTGCTGGTCACCGACCATGCCGCGTCGGTGACGGCCGAATACAGTGCCGGGGGCGTCAGCCAGGCGCACTTGAGCGTGTATGGAGAGCGTGGCGACGATGACAGCCTCAAGGCCCTGCTGTCTTTCAATGGCGAGGTGCGAGAACAACTGCTCGACTGGTACTTGCTGGGGCGTGGCCTGCGCGCCTACAACCCTGGGCTGATGCGCTTCCACAGCCCTGATTCACTGCCCCAGGAAGATGCAGGGGTCAACCCCTACATGTATGCCCTCGGCAACCCGGTGAACTGGGTCGACCCGACGGGCCACCGGTCCTCGCCGGTGCCAAGCCGGGATCCGAAGCCGCCTTATATCGATCCTTTGGAAGAGCCTAAGGGCGGCGGGTTCATGGACATTCTCGGGCACTTCGGAGCGCTTGCCGCAGGCATTATGGTGGGCGCAATTTTGGCCAGCTTGCTGCCACCGGTGGGCGCGATGGTGATCGGCGTGACGCTTATCGCAGTAGGCGCAGGCATGTATTTCCTGGCAGATAAAATGACCAGCAACAGTCAAACACAGTCGATTATCAAATATGCTGGCGCATTCATCGCAGGTGTCGGTTTAGGCATGCTAGGCAAGGGAGCGTTTAGGTACTTCAAGGGGGCGGGGGGGAAAGTTACAACTCCAGGGTCGCGTGCGGGTGCTGGCAGTCAAAGAGGAAGTATAATTTCGAACGCCCCATCTACGGGCCCTGCACAGCAGATGCCCGCGCCTGCGCCTCAACCTGCAGCCTCACCTTTGAACACAGCGAGTGCAGCACCAGCACCAGCACCGCGTGCCCCCACGCCGCCAGTAGACTACTCAACACCGTCGCCGGCACCTTCATCAGCACCTTCATCAGCACCTTCAGCAGCACCTTCACCAGCACCTACGCAGGCAAGTTCGCTGGCAAGTTCACCGCGAACATCGATATCGTCACAAGGAGGAGTTGACACGACAAGCTATATCAACCAAAGGAATTGGCGCCATCTCCTGTATAGAACAAACGGCAAAACGTGGGAGGCCCTTCGCGATCGACCGTTCACCTCATACAACTAGTTGTAAGCCATAAACAGCAGGGGCCCCAACTGGGGCCCCTGCTTTCTTAGAGCAAAACCGGTCTTCTGATTTATCCCCGCCTTGCCAAGAAGTGCCTTACATCCCCGCGCTCTCATTATCCCTATCGTGCCTCTATCTGAGCCCAGCTCATTGCCGCCATTTGCTCATGATTTGAATTGCCGCACCCAGTATGACTGACGCGCATTCATCTCGAAGGCGGTATCCCGATAGGATCATGCCGATGTTTACCCCTTCAATTCGCAACCCGTCACGCCTTCTACTCCTTTCATGCTGTAGCTTCAGCCTGCTCATCACCTGCCAAAGCAGCGCATACGCCGAACTTCAAGCGATGCCGTTCGACGCCAGCTTCATGTACCAGGCCCCCGGCCAGCCCGCGGACGCCGGCGCCCTGGCCCTGCAATCCCTGGCCGCCGAAACTCCGCTCGCCGCCGGCCGCTACCGCCTGCAAGTGTGGGTCAACCTGGTGCTCCTTGCCGAACACGAGGTAGCCCTCAGGAATATCGACGGCCAGCGCGCCCTGCAGCCGTGCCTGGACGCAGCCCTGTTGCGCCAGGCCGGCCTGCGTGAGCAGAGCCTGGCGCAGCCGTTGCCCGAGGACGACCGCTGCCTCGACCTCGAAGCCCTCGCCCCCGGCGCCACGGTCAAGCTCGACAGCCGCCACCTGCGCCTGGACCTGTCCATCCCCCAGGCCTTCATGAACCGGGATTCGGCGCGCATGCCCAGTGCCGATCAATGGGACTATGGCATCAATGCCGCCTTCATCAACTACCAGGCCTCTGCGCAAATGCGCAGCCAAGCCCACGCCGGCAGCCAGAGCAACCAGGACCTTTACCTCAACGGCGGCCTGAACCTGGGCCCCTGGCGCTTGCGCAGCAGCCAGACGCTGCGCGAGGACCAAGACGGCAGTCGACGCTGGACCCACACCAACACCTACGCCCAGCGCGACCTGCCCGGCAGCTTCGGCACCCTCACCCTGGGCGAAACCTCCAGCAACGGCGAAGTGTTCCGCAGCCAGCCGTTCACCGGCCTGCAACTGGCCTCGGACATGGGCATGCTGCCCGATGTGATGCAGAACTACGCTCCGATCATCCGCGGCGTTGCACAAACCCGTGCCAAGCTTGAAGTGCTGCATAACGGCTACCCCCTCTACAGCACTTATGTGGCCCCGGGCCCCTATGAAATCGACGACCTCGCCGTAGGTAGCGGCAGCGGCGAGCTGGAAATCGTCCTCACCGAAGCCGACGGCCAGGTCAGGCGTTTCATCCAGCCCTATTCCAGCCTTAGCAACCTGCTGCGTGAAGGTATCTGGCGCTACAGCGCCACCCTGGGCCGCTACAAGGGTGCCGAAAACCTCGAGTCGCCACTGCTGTGGCAAGCGACCCTGGCCCGCGGTGGCAGCGCCAGCACCACCCTGTATGGCGGCGTGCAAGGCGGCGACTACTATCGCGCCGGCACCTTGGGCGCCGCGCGCGACCTGGGTAACATCGGCGCGCTGTCGTTCGATGTGACCCGTGCCGAGAGTGATTTGGGCAACGCCCTGGGCAATGTGCACGGGCACAGTTTCGCCGCGCGCTACGGCAAAGCGTTCGATACCGGCACCAACCTGCGCTTCGCCGGCTATCGCTATTCCACCGAAGGCTATCGCGACTACGACGAAGCCGTGCGTGAACGCAACGCCTACAGCGCTTACCATGGCAGCCGTCGCAGCCGCCTGGAAGCCTCGGCCCACCAGCGCCTGGGCATCCGCAGCGCCCTGAGCCTGACCATGACCCAGGACGACTACTGGCAAAGCAACCGGCAGTTGCGCCAGTACCAATTGCAATTCAGCTCCCGCCTGAAAGACGTCACCTTCACCCTCTACGCGTCACAGTCACTCAACGAGCGCAGCCAGAACGACCGCATGTTCGGCCTCAGCCTGTCGATGCCCCTGGACTTCGGTCGCGCCTCCAGCGCCAACCTCGACCTGACGTCCCGCAACGGCGCCCACGGCCAGCGCGCCAGCCTCTCCAGCAGCGCCCTGGACCACCGCCTGAGCTACGTCGCCTCGGCCAGCCGCGACGAACGGCAAAACCAGACATCCGCCCTCTCGGTCGGCTACCAGGGTGCCAACGCCAGCGTCGGCGCCGGCTACACGCAAAGCGACGATTACCGGTCGCTATCGGTCAACGCCAGCGGCAGCCTGTTGCTGCACGAAGATGGCCTGACCTTCGGCCGTTATCTGGGCGAAACCAATGCCTTGGTGCAGGTGCCGGACATCGCCGGGGTCGGCGTGAAAAACGCCCCTGGCAGCCGCAGCGACAGCAGCGGCCACCTGCTGGTGCCGTACCTGAGGCCCTACCGCAGTAATTTGCTCGAACTCGACACCGACGACCTGGGCCCGCAGGTGCAGATCGACAACGGCGTCCAGCACCTGACTCCGCGCCGCGGGGCGATCGTGCAGGCCAGGTTCGACGCGCGCAAGGTCAGCCGGCTGATCCTCACCCTGCTGCATGCCGACGGCCAGCCCCTGCCGTTTGGCACCCAGGTCAACGATGACGCAGGCACGTCGCTGGGCGTGGTCGGCCAGGCCGGCCAGGCCTTGCTGGCGGTCGAAGACAAAGCCCAGGCGCTGCACCTGCGCTGGGGCGAAGACAGCCATGAGCAATGCCGTCTGCAGATCGAGCCCGCCACCATGGACCAAGCACAGGGCTACCACCAACAGACCTTGAATTGCCCCACGACCTGACCCCCCTACCGGCATCGGAATCGATCACCATGACTGCTTCATTCACTCGACGCGCGATCCTGCCCCTGGCCCTGACGAGCCTGCTGGCCAGCAGCAATGCATTGGCCCTGTGCAAATGGGACGGCGGCCAGCCCACCGGGAAACTGCTGTACAACATTGACCTGGGCACGCTGTGGGTGCCACGCGATGCACCGACGGGCACCGTCATCGCCACCACCGGCATGAAGAGGACCGCCAACGCCACGGGCGATGTGCTCCTGTGCCCGGTGGCTGTCGCCGGTGACTATGCCGAAGTCAACCTGACTGTCACCCCACTGGTTGTCCGCCATCTACCGCCTGTCGCCGGCATCGACCCCGACCGCGTGCTGGAGACCAACATACCCGGCGTTGGTGTGCACATCGCCTTGGGCATACCGTATCAGGGAGGACGCGACAACCTCTGGGTCCCGATAGGCCCTGTCTCGATACCTTATAAAGGCTACCAGGACAAACCCAGCCCTGGAGCGATCCGCACGACCTATATGGAAACCGATATCACCGTGATCAAGACCGGTGACATACCGCAGGGCCCGAACGAGTTTGCCGGGAAGGAAGTGTTCAGCGGCACATTCACTGGCGTAGGCAGCGTGCTGAACGCCAGCCTGCACGGCACGGTCATGCAGGCGCAATGCTCCCTGCGAGCCAACCCCGTCAGTGCCGACCCGGTCGAACTTGGCGAACACAAAAAGGACATATTCACGGGCGAAGGCACCGTAACAACCTCGATCCCCTTCCAAATCTACCTGAACCAGTGCGATGACGACCCGGCCAGTGGCAAGGCGCGGGTGCATGTCAAGCTGGACGTGACCAAGGGCGCCACCGTGATCGATGCCGGCAAAGGCTTGTTCAGCCTGATCGGGGACCCTGGCAGCGCGACCGGCCTGGGCGTGCAGGTATTGCGAGGCGACGGTGTGACCCCCGCCGAGCTTGGCCAGGAGCTGGACATGAGCGCGATCACCCCGGGCGATATGCGCATCGACTTCAACGCCCGCTACTATCAGGTGGACGCAGAGGTCACACCCGGAATCGCCAAAAGCGCACTCAATTTCACGATCTATTACAAGTAGGGCGACACGCTGGATGGGCACAACGGGCGAGGCTGGCCCGTTGCGCCAACGACGAACCGCTGGTTCGGGATAAAAAACGGACAGACAGAAACGAAGAAAGGGACTTGCGTCCCTTTCTTCGTTCAACGATTTGGAGCGGGAAACGAGACTCGAACTCGCGACCCCGACCTTGGCAAGGTCGTGCTCTACCAACTGAGCTATTCCCGCAATTTGAAGCTTTACCGCTAATCGGCGTGAGGCGCCTTGACGACCCTCACCACCACTGCACCGTGCGAACGCCACAGTATTTAAACTGGAGCGGGAAACGAGACTCGAACTCGCGACCCCGACCTTGGCAAGGTCGTGCTCTACCAACTGAGCTATTCCCGCATTTGGCGTCCCCTAGGGGACTCGAACCCCTGTTACCGCCGTGAAAGGGCGGTGTCCTAGGCCACTAGACGAAGGGGACACACAACACTTTTCAGTGCACCAGCACCTGAACCTCACGATTCAGACTGGATTTTTATTTCCTGCCCCGCCGTTAAGCGTTGCCGGAGAATCTGGAGCGGGAAACGAGACTCGAACTCGCGACCCCGACCTTGGCAAGGTCGTGCTCTACCAACTGAGCTATTCCCGCAATTTGGCGTCCCCTAGGGGACTCGAACCCCTGTTACCGCCGTGAAAGGGCGGTGTCCTAGGCCACTAGACGAAGGGGACACGCTGCTGGCATTGCTGCCTGCTTTCACTCCCTGCCGCGTTCCGCTGTGTGCTTTACGCTGCAAGTGGCGCGCATTCTATGGATGCTTCGAACAGGCGTCAACCCCTTTGTAGAAATTTATTTAAATCAATGACTTCGGTCCTTATAGGAGGTCCCGCCAGGCGACGCCGAAGGATTGGCGTTGATTTCCTGACGCAGCCGTCGCAAAGTGCCATCACTTGAGGAATGCGGCGCTCGGCCGACAAAGTGCAGCAAGGTGGCCACGTCGGTCCCTTCGCGGTAGCGGCCGCTACCACTACACTCTATTAAGCAAAACTTCTTGATGAGGCGTTAACGGTGACACCACTTCTGATCACTCTACTCATCGTGGCCGGTATCGCGTTGCTGATCGTGATCGGCTACCTCAACAACGTGGTCGAAAACAGCAAGCTCGAACGCGCGCGGCTGAAAGTCGAACTGGCCGACCGGGTACGTCGCTGTGGCGAAATCACCGAGACCTTCCCGGGCCAGTTCATGACCCCGGCCCTCAAGCTGCTGCTGGCGCGCCTGGAGCTGAACCTCAACCAGCGGCAACTGGCGCTGGACAAGCACAACGCCCAACTCAAGGCGCGCATCGCCGAACTCCAGGGGCTGATCGCCCAAGGCGAGCGTATTCCGGTCAACAACCCGCCCTGCCCGATCCAGACCGAGGCCAAGGCCAAGGATGTGCGCTTCCTGCTCGAAGCGCTGCACACCCAGATCGTCAAGGGCACCCAGGAAAACGTGTTGCCGAACAACGAAGGCAAGCATTGGGTCAAGGAGATCCGCCACATCCTGGTGCTGCTGCATATCGAGTTCTTCAACAACCTTGGCCAGCAGGCACTGCAGCAGGAACAGCCGGGGCAAGCGCGCTTGGCCTTCGAGCGCGGCGTGCAATACCTGCGCAAGCAGCCGGAGCCGAAGGTGTATGAAGAGCAGCTGACGTATCTTGAGAAGCTGCTGGCGCGGGCCAATGCCCAGGTGCTGGACAAGATGGAGCCGGCGGAGAACGAGCAGAACGAATTGACCGAAGGGCTCAAGACCGATGAAGACGAGAACTGGAAGAAGCGGGTGATCTACGACTGATCCTCAAGCCTGTACCGGCCTTGTGGGAGCCGCGCTTGCCGGCTCCCACAGGGGCCAATACAAACAACATTGATCAGCAGTCGGTCAGCGCCAGGAAAATCGCCGCCAACCTTTCCAGCCCCACCTGGTCCGCCTCACTGAAACGCGCCAGCTTCGGGCTGTCCAGGTCCAACACGCCAATCAACCGCCCGTCCTTCACCAGCGGAATCACCAACTCGCTGTTGGACGCGCTGTCGCAAGCGATATGCCCCGGGAACGCATGCACATCTTCCACGCGCTGGGTCTGCCGGGTGGCCGCCGCCGCGCCGCACACGCCCTTGCTGAACGGAATGCGCACACAGGCCACCTGGCCCTGGAACGGGCCGAGCACCAGTTCTTCGTTGCGGTTGAGGTAGAACCCCGCCCAGTTCAGGTCGTCCACCTGGTTGTAGAGAAACGCCGAAAACTGCGCGGCATTGGCGATGAAGTCGCGCTCGTCGGCAAACAGCGCCTGTACTTGCGCCGCCAGCAGGTTGTAGCCGTCGAGGCCAGCGCCACTGGCATTGAGGTCGATCATGTTTACTTTTGCTCCAGCAATTGCAGCCCGACCCAGTAGCGGGCGAACTGATAGGCACAACGGCCATTACGGTTGCCGCGCCCGGTTGCCCAGCGCACGGCGAGAATTTCCAGCGCTTCGTCGCGCTGCCAGGCCAGGCCTGCAGGGCGGGCCAGCTGGCCGATCCAGTGCTCGACCACGTCGAGGAAGTGTTCCTGGCTGAATGGGTAGAACGACAGCCACAGGCCGAAACGGTCGGACAGGGCGATCTTGTCCTCTACCGCTTCGTTGGGGTGCAGTTCGCCGTCGACCATCTTCCAGTTTTCGTTGTCGCTCTGTTTTTCCGGCACCAGGTGGCGGCGGTTGGACGTCGCGTATAGCAGCACGTTGTCCGGGGCCTGCTCCAGCGAGCCGTCGAGCACGCTCTTGAGCACCCGGTAGTCGCCCTCCCCGGCTTCGAACGAGAGGTCGTCGCAGAACAGAATGAAACGTTGCGGCAGCTTCTGCAGCTGCTCGACGACGCGCGGCAGCTCGGCCAGGTGGTCGCGCTCGATCTCGATCAGGCGCAGCCCGGCGCCTGCGTGCTCGGCCAGCAGGGCGCGTACCAGCGACGATTTGCCGGTGCCCCGCGAGCCCCACAGCAGGGCGTGGTTGGCTGGCATGCCACTGATGAACTGATGGGTGTTGCGGCCCAGCTGGTCACGTTGCTTGTCGACGCCGATCAGGTCGGTCAGGCGGATGTCCAGGCTGACTTCCAGTGGCATCAGGTAGCCCGTGCGGCCATCGCGCTGCCAGCGCGCAGCCAGCGTGGTGTTCCAGTCGATCTGCGGGCGCGGCACCGGCAACAGGGGTTCGAGACGCGCCAGCACCGATTCGGCGCGCTCCAGGAAAGCATTCAAGCGAGCGTCCATGACGACTCCTAGCAAGACAGGTGAGATTTACCGCTGAATGTGTGACAGGCACGCCAGCAGCCGGGGCTATTCGGCTATGCTTGCGCAGCGCAAGGGACGTGGAACCGGCTCGGGACTCATGGATATCAAGTTCACCAATCGCCTGTCATACAAGCAAGCCCGGTTGACAGTCCTGGTCGGCTTCATCCTGGGAACATTGCTCAGTCTCATCCAGATCGGCATCGATTATGCCAGCGAAGACGCATCCATCAACCGCGAAGTGCGGGCGTTGCTGCAAATCAGCCACAATCCGGCCTCGCGCATTGCCTACAACATCGATGCGGAGCTGGCCCTGGAGCTCACCCGCGGCCTGCTGGAATCGCCGGCGGTCATCCGTGCACGGCTGATCGACAACAACGAAACGGTGCTGGCCGACGTCGAACGGCCGCGGCTCGAGGACCACTACCGGCCGCTGAGCGACTTCCTGTTCGGCGAAAAGCGCCAGTTCAAGGAACGCCTGTACCTGACCCACATGCCCGAGGAATACCTCGGCACATTGTACCTGGACGTCGACACCTACACCTTCGGCAGCCGCTTCCTCGACCGTGCCGGGGTCACCTTGCTCAATGGTTTCGCCCGCAGCCTGGTGCTCACCGGCATCCTCCTGGCGCTGTTCTACATGATGCTGACCAAGCCGCTGGTCACCGTGATCGCCGCCCTCACCGGCCGCGACCCACGCCAGCCCGGGCAAACCCGGGTGGACTGCCCGCCCGGCCACGAACTCGACGAGATCGGCGTGCTGGTCCGGGTCGCCAACCAGCAGTTCGTCAGCATGGCTACCGAGATCCAGCAACGGCGCACCGCAGAAAACCGCCTGACGCAATACCTCAACGAGCTGGAAGACATCGTCTCGGCCCGCACCGAGGAGCTCAAGGGCAGCAACAACCGCCTCAGCCAGTCCAACCAGGAGCTGGAAGAGGCCCGCCAGCGTGCCCTCGACATGGCCCAGGCGCGCGCCGCCTTCCTGGCCAACATGAGCCACGAGATCCGCACCCCGCTTAACGGCATGCTCGGCATGATCGCCCTGGCCCTGGACAGCCCGCTGGCCGGCGAACAGCGCCAGCAGCTGTCGATCGCCCACGACTCGGGCAAGGTGCTGGTGGAGTTGCTCAACGATATTCTCGACCTGTCCAAGTTCGATGCCGGGCAGCTGGAACTGGAGCGCATTCCCTTCGACATGGGCGCCATGGTCGAGGACACCGCCAACCTGCTGTCGCAGAATGCCGCACAGAACGTCGAACTGACCTGCCTGATCGCCGACGACTTCCCAAGCTCGGTGCTCGGCGACCCCACGCGGGTGCGCCAGGTGGTCAGCAACCTGCTGTCCAACGCCCTCAAGTTCACCCGCTTCGGCCGCGTCGACGTGCGCCTGGTGCGCATCGTCGGCGGTGTGCGCCTGGAAGTGCGCGACACCGGCATCGGCATTCCCGAAGCGGCCCAGGCGCGGATCTTCCAGCCGTTCACCCAGGCCGGCGCCGGCATCACCCGCCAATACGGCGGCACCGGGCTGGGCCTGGCCCTGACCCGCAACCTGTGCAAGGCCATGCAGGGGCATCTGCACATCCAGTCCGAGCCTGGCTTTGGCAGCCGCTTCAGCGCCGAGCTGCCATTGCCCGCGCATACCGAGGCCATTGCTCCCGCCGCCTTGCAGGGCAAGGTTGTCGCCCTCAGCGACGCTGGCAGTGGCCTCAGCGAACTGCTGCAGGGCCTGCTGCCGGGCTGGGGGCTGGACTACCAACGGCATGACAGCAGCGCATTCCTGGACAGCAGCATCGACCTGCTGATCACCGACGACCTGGAGCAGCTGTTCCAGCTGCGCCCGGCACTGAAGGCGCCGATTCTGCTGGTGACCGCCTACGGCAACTTCCTGCCCGCCGAGCAATCGGCGCAACTGGCGCCCCTGCACCAGCTGGCCCGGCCGCTGGCGCGCAACGCGCTGTATCAGACCTTGCGCCGCACCTTGCAGGGGCATGCCCCGGAGCACCCGCTGGCCACCCCGCTGCTCACGGCCACCGAGGGCCGCGCGCGCATCCTGCTGGTGGAGGACAACCCGGTGAACCAGCTGGTCGCCAAGGGCATGCTGGCCAAGCTCGGCTGCCAGGTGCAAGTCGCCACCCAAGGCGTCGAGGCCCTGGAATGGCTGGAGCGCGAAGACTTCGACATGGTGCTGATGGACTGCAACATGCCGGTGATGGACGGCTACGAGGCCAGCCGGCGCATTCGCCAGAGCGGGCGCTGGCCGGAGCTGCCGATCGTCGCCCTGACCGCCAACGCCATGCCCGAAGAGCGCGAGCGCTGCCGCGCGGCTGGCATGAGCGACTACCTGGCCAAGCCGTTCCGCCGCGAGGAACTACTGGCGTTGATCGACCACTGGGTGCCGCTCAGCGGCTGAGCAGGCGCTCGATGTCGGCTTCCAGCGCCTGCGGCTTGGTGCTCGGCGCATAGCGGGTGACCTTGCCGCTGGCCGGGTCGACCAGGAACTTGGTGAAGTTCCACTTGATCTTCTGCGTGCCCAGCAGGCCAGGAGCGCGCTGCTTGAGCTCGACGAACAGCGGGTGGGCGCCAGGGCCATTGACTTCGATCTTGCGAAACAGCGGGAAACTCACGCCGAAGTTGGCCTCGCAGAACTGCGTGATTTCCCGCGCATCCCCCGGCTCCTGCTTGCCGAACTGGTTGCAAGGGAAGCCCAGCACCACCAGGCCACGCGCGCGGTAGTCCCGCCACAGCTGCTCCAGGCCCTTGTACTGCGGGGTGAAGCCGCACTGGCTGGCGGTGTTGACCACCAGCAGCGCCTTGCCGGCGAAGTCGCCGAGCTTTTTCTGCTCGCCGCCCAGGGTCACACAGGGGATGTCCAGCATCGATCCGGGCATTTTCAGGCTCCGTCGCGGGGTTTGAAGTCCAGGCACACCGAGTTGATGCAATAGCGCAGGCCGGTCGGTGGCGGGCCGTCGGGGAATACATGGCCCAGGTGGGCGTCGCACTGGGCGCAGGTGACCTCGGTGCGGATCATGCCGTGGGAGGTGTCACGGATCTCGATCATCGCGCTCTGCTCGATCGGCGCATAGAAGCTCGGCCAGCCGCAGCCAGAGTCGAACTTGGTCTGCGCGTCGAACAGCGCCAGGTCACAGCAGATGCAGTGGTACACGCCCGCACGGCGCTCGCTGTTGTACTTGCCGCTGAATGGCCGTTCGGTGCCCTTGAGGCGGCACACCTGATACTGGGCGGGGTCGAGCATTTCGCGCCATTCTTCAAGTGTCTTGTCGATCTTTTGCATAAGTGAACCTCGGCAGGCTGAATTTCACCTCGCGCCGTCTTTTCCGTAACGCGGGTGGCACGTATATTAGTTGGCTTCGTGTGCAAGGCCTCCAGTCTGGCACCCGCTTCCTGCCCTTTCAAACCTTTCGAACGTTTCGAAGAGGGCCGCAGTGCGTATTCTCAATCGGGACCACATCATGCAGTTCAGCAAATCGAACAAGCTCGCCAATGTCTGCTACGACATTCGCGGCCCGGTGCTCAAGCACGCCAAACGCCTGGAAGAGGAAGGCCACCGCATCCTCAAGCTGAACATCGGCAACCCGGCGCCGTTTGGCTTCGAAGCGCCGGACGAAATCCTCCAGGATGTGATCCGCAACCTGCCGACGGCCCAGGGCTACAGCGACTCCAAAGGCCTGTTCAGCGCACGCAAGGCAGTGATGCAGTACTGCCAGCAGAAGGCAATCGAAGGCGTCACCATCGAGGACATCTACCTCGGCAATGGCGTGTCCGAGCTGATCGTGATGTCGATGCAGGCGCTGCTCAACAACGGCGACGAAGTGCTGATCCCGGCCCCTGACTACCCGCTGTGGACGGCCGCCGTGAGCCTGGCCGGTGGCAAGCCGGTGCACTACCTGTGCGACGAGCAGGCTGACTGGTTCCCGGACCTGGAGGACATCAAGGCCAAGATCACCCCGAACACCAAGGCGCTGGTGATCATCAACCCGAACAACCCGACCGGTGCGGTGTACTCCAAGGAGCTGCTGCTGGGCATGCTGGAACTGGCGCGCCAGCACAACCTGGTGGTGTTCTCCGACGAGATCTACGACAAGATCCTCTACGACGAAGCCGTGCACATCAGCACCGCCTCGCTGGCCCCGGACCTGCTGTGCCTGACCTTCAACGGCCTGTCCAAGTCGTACCGGGTGGCCGGCTTCCGTTCCGGCTGGCTGATCATCTCCGGGCCCAAGCACCACGCCCAGAGCTACATCGAAGGCATCGACATGCTGGCCAACATGCGCCTGTGCGCCAACGTGCCGGCCCAGCACGCCATCCAGACCGCCCTGGGCGGGTACCAGAGCATCAATGACCTGGTGCTGCCGCCGGGCCGCCTGCTGGAGCAGCGCAACCGTACCTACGAGCTGCTCAACGACATCCCGGGCGTCAGCTGCGTGAAGCCGATGGGCGCGCTGTATGCGTTCCCGCGGATCGACCCGAAGGTCTGCCCGATCCTCAACGACGAGAAGTTCGCCCTCGACCTGCTGCTGTCGGAAAAACTGCTGATCGTTCAAGGGACGGCGTTCAACTGGCCTTGGCCGGACCACTTCCGCGTGGTGACCTTGCCGCGGGTGGATGACCTGGAAGCCGCGATTGGCCGGATTGGTAACTTCCTGCGGACTTATTCGCAGTAAGTGCCGGCCTCTTCGCGGCTAAAGCCGCTCCCACAGCTACAGCGCAGCCCTTGAGCTGTACGCAAACCCTGTGGGAGCGGGTTTACCCGCGAATGGGCTGCAAAGCAGCCCGCTGCAATCTCACAGAATGTTTCTTACATCCTGCAACGCTCTATCTCACAGCCCACGCAAAATCCTCTGCCATACTCCGCCGTACACAGTTTGAAATAGTCGCCCGATTGAAACCGTGCGACCGGCACCTTATATACCCCGCAGTAAGCAACAACTCATCCGTCAGGAGAACGTAACAACCATGATGCGCATTCTGTTGTTTGTAGCCACCAACCTCGCGGTGGTGCTGGTTGCAAGCATTACCCTGAGCCTGTTCGGCTTCAACGGGTTCATGGCCGCCAACGGGGTTGACCTCAACCTCAGCAGCCTGCTGGTCTTCTGCGCCGTGTTCGGCTTCGCTGGCTCCCTGGTCTCGCTGTTCATCTCCAAGTGGATGGCGAAGATGACCACTGGCACCCAGATCATCAGCCAGCCGCGCACCCGCCACGAGCAGTGGCTGCTGCAAACGGTTGAAGAGCTGTCGCGCGAGGCCGGCATCAAGATGCCCGAAGTGGGTATCTTCCCAGCCTACGAGGCCAACGCCTTCGCCACCGGCTGGAACCGCAACGACGCGCTGGTAGCCGTGTCCCAGGGCCTGCTGGAACGCTTCTCGCCCGATGAAGTGCGCGCCGTGCTGGCCCACGAAATCGGCCACGTGGCCAACGGTGACATGGTCACCCTGGCGCTGGTGCAGGGCGTGGTGAACACCTTCGTGATGTTCTTCGCCCGCATCATCGGCAACTTCGTCGACAAGGTGATCTTCAAGAACGAAGAAGGCCAGGGCATTGCCTACTACGTGGCGACCATCGTTGCCGAGCTGATCCTGGGCATCCTGGCCAGCATGATCGTGATGTGGTTCTCGCGCCGCCGCGAATACCGTGCCGACGAAGCCGGTGCGCAACTGGCCGGCACCGCCGCGATGATCGGCGCCCTGCAGCGCCTGCGCGTGGAGCAAGGCCTGCCGGTGCACATGCCCGACACCATGAAGGCGTTTGGCATCAATGGCGGCCTCAAGCACGGCCTGGCTGGCCTGCTGATGAGCCACCCGCCGCTGGAAGACCGCATCGAGGCCCTGCGCCGCCGCGGTTGATCCCGCCAGTAAAGAAAAGGGCGACTTCGGTCGCCCTTTTCCATTTTCGCTCAGAACGTTACGCGGTACACCCGCTCGACCAGGCTCGTGACCCCGGCCTGCAGGAACTTCGGGCTCTCGCTGATCACTTCCCGCGCGTCAAGCGCCTCCACCTGCCAACCGGCAAACCCCCGCCTCACCTCATCGTCAGCCACCGAAAACGGCGGCCCGGCCAGCAGCTCCTGCTGGTAGTCCAGGGTTACCAACAGCCCGGCACCTGCCGGCAATACCTGCGAAAGCAAACGCATGTAATTTGCACGCATTTCAGGCGGCAGGGCAATCAGTGCGGCGCGGTCATAGAGCGCCACGCAATCCGCCACATCCTCGGCACGCAAGGCAAAGAAGTCGCCACACCAAAGCGCCACATCGCCACTGCACCAGACTTCGAAAGCACCCTGCTGGGTCACCTGCGGCACCAGCCCGTGCTCATGGAAGAATGCCTGCACCGCCTGCCGTGACAGCTCGACCCCCAACACCCGGTGCCCCTGCCCCGCCAGCCAGGCCAGGTCCAGGCTCTTGCCGCACAGCGGCACCAGCACACGGCTGCCCGGCGCCAGCTGCAGCTGTGGCCAATACTGTTGCAGATAAGGGTTCACCTGCGCTTGATGAAAACCGATCTGGTTGTCGGCCCACCGCTGCTGCCAGAACGCTGGTTCCATGATCACTCCCGATTTTTAGATGGTTTTTCGGCAAAACTTGGTTTGGATTTCGATCGGTAGTTGATCGAAGATGATTGCATCTTAACCCTCAGGACCCCGCCATGCTGCCCAGCCTGTTCATTTCCCACGGTTCTCCCATGCTCGCCTTGCAACCCGGCGCCAGCGGGCCGGCATTGGCCGGGCTGGCCAACGCCCTGCCACGGCCAAAGGCGATCGTGGTGGTGTCGGCACACTGGGAAAGCCGTGAACTGCTGGTGACCAGCAGCGCGCAACCCGAAACCTGGCATGACTTCTACGGTTTTCCGCCGGCACTGTACGCGGTGCAGTATCCGGCGCCTGGCGAACCAGCCCTGGCCAGCCGGGTCGCTGAACTGCTGCAAGCCCGCCTGGACCCGCAACGACCCTTCGATCACGGCGCCTGGGTGCCGCTGTCGCTGATGTACCCGGATGCGAGCATTCCGCTCATTCAGGTATCGCTGCCCAGCCAGATGGGGCCTGGGCTGCAGATCAAGGTCGGCCAGGCGCTGGCTGGGCTGCGAAAGGAAGGCATCCTGCTGATTGGCTCCGGCAGCATTACCCATAACCTCGGTGAGCTGGACTGGCATGCCGGGCCGGATGTGATCGAGCCTTGGGCGCTGGCGTTCCGGGACTGGGTGGTGGAACGGCTGCAGGCAGATGACCAGGCGGCGCTGCTGGATTACCGGAAACAGGCGCCGTTTGCGCTGCGCAACCATCCCAGTGATGAGCATTTGCTGCCGCTGTTCTTTGCGCTGGGGGCTGGGGACAGGTTCGGCATCGTGCACCAGGGCTTCACCTTGGGAGCGCTGGGCATGGACATCTACCGGTTCGACTGAAGGGTCCATTCGCGGCGGTACAGGCAAAAAAAATCCCCGACCTAGGCCGGGGATTTTTTCATTGCAGCAGGATCAATCTTCGCGATAACGGCGCAGCTTCAGCTGCTTGCCGGCTACACGAGTGTCCTTGAGCTTGGACAGCAGCTTCTCGAGGCCATCTTCCGGCAGCTCGATCAGGCTGAAGCTGTCGCGTACCTGGATGCGGCCGATGGCGTCACGGGCCAGGCCACCTTCGTTGAGGATCGCGCCCAGCAGGTTCTTGGCAGCGATGCCGTCACGGGCACCCAGGGCGGTACGGCAACGCACGCGGCCTTCGGCCAGCGGCATTGGCGCACGACGCTCGCGGTCACCACCACGGTCACCACCACGCTCGCCACGGTCGCTGCGCTCACCACGCTCGGTACGCTCACCACGCGGGGCGAAGCTTGGTACCAGCGGCTGCTCGCGCTCGACAGTCGCCAGGTCCAGCGCCTGGCCGTTGGTGGCCTTGCGCAGCAGGGCCGAAGCCAGGGCACGCGCGCTGCAGCCGAGGTCGGCGGTCAGGCGGTCGAACAGCTCGCCATGGGTGGCTTCTGCTTCGGCAACCAGCGGCGCCAGGCTGTTGGTCAGCTTCTTGATGCGGGCATCCAGTACCGCCTGGGCGTTCGGCAGACGGGCTTCGGCAACCTTCTGCCCGGTCACGCGCTCGATCACCTGCAGCATGCGGCGCTCACGCGGGGTAACCAGCAGCAGCGCACGGCCATCGCGACCGGCACGGCCGGTACGGCCGATACGGTGCACGTAGGATTCCGGGTCGTACGGCATGTCGACGTTGAACACGTGAGTGATGCGCGGCACGTCCAGACCACGGGCAGCGACGTCGGTGGCGACGACGATGTCCAGGCGGCCATCCTTCAGCGAGTCGATCACACGCTCACGCTGGTTCTGGGCGATGTCGCCGTTCAGCGCGGCAGCCTTGTAGCCCTTGGCTTCCAGCGCGGCGGCCAGGTCCAGGGTGGCTTGCTTGGTACGCACGAAGGCGATCAGTGCGTCGAACTCTTCGACTTCCAGCAGACGCAGCACAGCCGGGATCTTCTGGTCGGCGTGGACCATCAGGTGGGCCTGGTCGATCGCGGTAACGGTCTGGGTCTTGGTCTGGATCTTGACGTGCTTGGGTTCACGCAGGTGACGTTCGGCGATCGAGCGGATCGACGACGGCAGGGTTGCGGAGAACAGTACGGTCTGGCGGCTGGCCGGGATGGCATCGAAGATCACTTCGAGGTCGTCCATGAAGCCCAGCTTGAGCATCTCGTCGGCTTCGTCCAGTACCAGGTACTGCACGGTCGACAGGACTTTTTCGTCACGACGCAGGTGGTCGCACAGGCGGCCCGGAGTAGCGACGACGATTTGCGCGCCGTTGCGAATGGCACGCAGCTGTGGGCCCATCGGGGCACCACCGTACACAGCCACCACGTTAACGCCCGGCATCTGCTTGGCGTAGGTTTCGAAAGCGGTGGCTACTTGCAGCGCCAACTCACGGGTTGGCGCCAGGATCAGGGCTTGCGGTTCGCGCTTGCTCACATCGATCTTGTTCAGGATCGGCAGGGCGAAGGCAGCGGTCTTGCCGGTGCCAGTCTGCGCCTGGCCGATCATGTCGTGACCGGCGAGGATGATCGGGATCGATTGTTGCTGAATGGCCGACGGCTCTTCGTAGCCGGTGGCCACAACGGCAGCAACAATGTTCGGATTAAGATCGAGAGCGGCGAAGCCGCCGGTTTCCTGGGTCATGGGTCTGCCTCTAAGTGCATCCGCAAAGACCCATGCTGCAAAGCTGCACGTGCCTTGAAAGACCGGAACGGTCACCCAGGCAGCTTTGTCGGCGGGGATTTGCGAAAACGATTGAAAAAGAAAACTTTGGGAAGGTCCGCCTAGCGGACGTGCAGCCGAAGCTGGACTCGGAGGATTTGCACCACCTGATTTTGAGGTCCGCTAAAAGACCGGCGCGTACTATACCCGAATTAATGCCGGGTAGTGAGTAAAATTTTCTGGCCCAACGGCCAGTATCAGGCCATCTGGCGGTGCCGGCTGAAACGGTTGTCTGCGCAAGCCCGCACGGCCTTCAGGTGGCGGGGCGAATCTCGCGGATCAAGCCTTCCAGGCTGTACCCCAATCGCGGTGCCAAGGCCTCAGCCCGCGCCCGCAGGCCGTCAAGGTCCAGTTGCTGCTCCAGGTCCGCCGGCACCAGCAGGATCACATTGCCCTCCTTCACCGGCAACTCCCAGTAATGCCGGTGGTACAACCCGCGCAACAGCGCCGCGCCCAGCGGCTTGCCGTCGTCGTTGGCCCACTGGTTGATCACCAGCCAGCCGCCAGGGTTGAGCTGCTTCTGGCAGTTTTCGAGGAAACTCCACGCCAGGTGCCCGACCCCCGGCCCATGGTCGGTATACAGGTCGACGAACAGCAAGTCGGCCTGCTCTGCCGTGGGCAGCAACTCCAGGGCGTCGCCAATGCGCACGTACAGCCGCGGGTCATCGTCCAGCCCCATGTACTCCATGGCCAGGCGCGGCACGTCTGCACGCAACTCGATGGCCTCGATGTCTTCCAGCGGCAGGAACTTCATGCAGGCCTGGGTCAGGGTGCCGGCGCCCAGGCCGAGAAACAGCGCACTCTCCGGCTGTTCATGGCACAGCGCACCCACCAGCATGGCGCGGGTGTAGTCGTACTCCAGCCAGCTGGGGTCGGCGGTGAACACGCAGCTCTGCTCAATGGCATCGCCGAACTCAAGGAAGCGGTAATCCTCCACCTCGTACACGCTGATGACGCCAAAGGCATCCTCGACCCGGGCCAACAGCTTCTCTTCCCGCTCCGTCGCCATCTACCTGCCACCCACCCGCGCAAAAACGCGCATTGTCCGCCAACGCCCCGGATGCAACAAGCTCGGCGCCGCTGTTACCATGGCAGGCAGCCTATAACAGATAAAACCGAGCCTGTGATGAACCGACCGTGGAGCCCCGACAGCTGGCGTGCCCTGCCGATCCAGCAGCAACCGACCTACCCCGACGCCGCACACCTGCTCAAGGTCGAGCAGACCCTGGCCAGCTACCCGCCCCTGGTGTTCGCCGGCGAGGCGCGCGAGCTGCGCCGGCAGTTTGCCGAGGTCACCGAGGGCCGCGCCTTCCTGCTGCAAGGTGGCGACTGCGCCGAAAGCTTCGCCGAGTTCTCGGCGGCGAAGATCCGCGACACCTTCAAGGTGCTGCTGCAGATGGCCATCGTCATGACCTTCGCCGCCGGCTGCCCGGTGGTGAAGGTCGGGCGCATGGCCGGGCAGTTCGCCAAGCCGCGCTCATCAAACGACGAAACCATCGGCAACGTCACCCTGCCGGCCTACCGTGGCGACATCGTCAACGGCATCGGCTTTGACGAAAAGAGCCGCGTCCCGGACCCGGAGCGCCTGCTGCAGGCCTACCATCAGGCCACCGCCAGCCTCAACCTGCTGCGCGCCTTCGCCCAGGGCGGTTTCGCCGACCTGCACCAGGTGCACAAATGGAACCTCGACTTCATCGCCAACTCGGCGCTGGCCGACAAGTACCACCAGCTGGCCAACCGCATCGACGAAACCCTCGCCTTCATGCGCGCCTGTGGCCTGGACAGCGCGCCACAACTGCGCGAAACCAGCTTCTTCACGGCCCACGAAGCGCTGCTGCTCAACTATGAAGAAGCCTTCGTGCGCCAGGACAGCCTGACCGGCGACTACTACGACTGCTCGGCGCACATGCTGTGGATCGGCGACCGCACCCGCCAGCTCGACGGTGCCCATGTCGAGTTCCTGCGTGGCGTGCACAACCCGATCGGGGTCAAGGTCGGCCCGAGCATGAACCCTGAAGAGCTGATCCGCCTGATCGACACGCTCAACCCGGCCAACGACCCTGGCCGCCTCAACCTGATCGTGCGCATGGGCGCCGGCAAGGTCGGCGCGCACCTGCCTGGGCTGATCCGCACCGTCGAGCGCGAGGGGCGCAAGGTGCTGTGGAGTTCCGACCCGATGCACGGCAACACCATCAAGGCCAGCAGCGGTTACAAGACCCGGGATTTTGCGCAGATCCTCGACGAGGTGAAGCAGTTCTTCCAGGTGCACCAGGCCGAGGGCAGCCATGCTGGCGGCATCCATATCGAGATGACCGGGCAGAACGTCACCGAGTGCATCGGCGGCGCCCGGCCGATCACCGAGGATGCCCTGTCCGACCGCTACCACACCCACTGCGACCCGCGGATGAACGCCGATCAGTCGCTGGAACTGGCCTTCCTGATCGCCGAAACCCTCAAGCAGGTGCGGCGCTGAGCAGGGCCTGACGCAACTGGCTGCCCTCGGCCCGAGGGCAGTTCAGTTGCACCCTGTCCAGGCCCAGCCACCGGGCCAGGCGCAGCAGATTGGCCGCCAGGGCCTGATAGCCCTCCTCGTCCAACGGTAGCGACTCCACATGCACAGCGTGCACCGCCAATTGCCCCTGGGCGCGCTCGGCGCGCAAGTCCAGGCGTGCGGCGATGCGTTCGCGGTGCAGGAACGGCAGCACGTAGTAGCCGTATACCCGCTTGTGCGCCGGGGTGTAGATCTCCAGGCGGTAGTGGAAATCGAATAGCCGCTCGGTGCGGTTGCGCTCCCAGACCAGTGAATCGAACGGCGACAGCAGCGCGCTGGCTTCGACGCGCCGCGGGATGCGCGGTGTGCCGGCGCAGTAAGCGAGCTGTTTCCAGCCCTGCACCTCGACCGGCTGCAGGCGGCCATCGGCGAGCAGTTCTTGCAGCGCTGCCCGGCCCTGGCCGGGCTCGAGGCGGAAGTAGTCGCGCAGGTCGCGCTCGGTGGCCACGCCCAGGGCCGTGGCGGCGTGCAGCATCAGGCCTTGGTGGGCTTCGGCCTCGCCTGGCAATGCCTGGTCGAGGATGGCCTTGGGCAGGACCTTTTCCGGTACATCGTAGAGCCGCTCGAAACCGCGGCGCCCCGCCACCGTCACTTCACCTGCGGCGAACAGCCATTCCAGCGCGTGCTTTTCTTCGCTCCAGTCCCACCACGGGCCGGCCCGCTCCTGCCGGGTGGACAAGCTGCCCGCGCCCAGCGCGCCCTGTTCGCGCACGGCGGCCAGCACGCGGGCGATCACGTCCTGGCGCTCGCGGCCAAACTGCGCGAGCTGGCGGTAGATGCCACGGCCATCGGCGGCATGGGCCATGCGCCAGCGCAGCAAGGGGTAGAGGTTCAGGGGTAATAGCGAGGCTTCGTGGCCCCAGTATTCGAACAGCTGGCGCTGGCGGCCACGGCCCCAGGCGAGCTGGTCGAGCATTGCTGGCGGGTAGTTGCCCAGGCGCGAGAACAACGGCAGGTAATGGGAGCGGACCACGGCGTTGACCGAGTCGATCTGCACCACGCCCAGGCGTTGCAGCATGCGCTTGAGTGCAGGCAGGGTCGGTGGGGAGTCAGGCAGCTTGCCGAATCCTTGGGCATACAGGGCCAGGCGCCGGGCCTGGTTGATGGACAGCTTGAGGGGCAAGCCTGATCTCCTTGTTGTGCCTGAAAGGGCCTCTTCGCGGGTTTACCCGCGAAAGGGCCCTTACAGGTTTAGCCTATTTGCGCATCGGGTCATCCCAGAAATGCCGCTCGGCCTCTTGCTGGATGTCCGCCCGGCTCAAGCCCAGGTCATGCAAGGTCGCATCACTCAGGCTGGCCAGTTCCTGGCGCTGGCGGTACAGCTGCAGCCACCGGGCCGGACGGTCCAGGGCCACATGCCACAGGTGGTTCAGGGAAAAGGCAGGTTGCTGGATGCTGCTGACATGACCTTTCATCGTGAAGCCCTCCGTGTTGATGGCTCCAGTCTCTGCCCAGGCTTAAGATCAATCCAACGAATGTTTCTGATGCCATGCATCTCGGAGATTGATGCAATGTCCCAATATCAGAGCCTTGATGCCGACGTGCTGCGCACCTTCGTCGCCATCGCCGAGCAAGGCGGCTTCACCCGCGCAGGCGAAGTGGTCAACCGCACTCAGTCGGCGGTGAGCATGCAGATGAAACGCCTGGAAGAAGATATCCTCCAGCGCCAGCTGTTCGAGCGCGACGGCCGCCAGGTCCGGCTTACCGCCGAGGGCCAGGTGCTGCTCGGCTACGCCCGGCGCATCCTCAAGTTGCATGGCGAGGTGTTCAACACCCTGCGCATGCCGCACATGGTCGGCATGGTGCGCATCGGTACGCCAGACGACTACGCCATGCGCTTTCTGCCGACCATCCTTTCGAGCTTCGCTCAGGCCTACCCACTGGTACAGGTGGAGGTGCATTGCGACTCGTCCAAGCAACTGATGCTGCGCCAGGACCTGGACCTGACCATCGTCACCCGCGAGCCGGGCAACGAGGTTGGCCAGCTGCTGCGCCAGGAACGCCTGGTCTGGGCCGCCGCCGAAGGTTTCTGCCCGCAGGAACAGCGGCCAATGCCACTGGCCCTGTTCAACACCGACTGCTTCTGCCGGGCCTGGACCTGCAACGCCCTGGAGGCCCAGGGCATCGACTACCGCATCGCCTACACCAGCCCCAGCCTGGCGGCGATCTTTGCCATCGTCACCGCCGGGCTGGCGGTGACGGCGCAATTGCAGAGCCTGGTGGGTGGCAACATCCGCATTCTCGGCGAGAGCGAAGGCTTGCCGCAGTTGCCGGTGGCCAACGTGATGCTGCTGCGCAACAGCCAGAGCCAGTCGCCGATCACCGACTGCATGGCCGATTACATCGTCGAAGGGTTCATGTGACCTTACAACTCAAAGCCCAGCATCACCGCACACACCACCAGGAACACACAGAACATCGCCCGCAGTACTTTTTCAGGCAGCGCATGGGCCAGTTTCACCCCCCAGCTGATGCTCAGCAGCCCGCCGACCGCCAGGGGAATACCCACGCTCCAGTCAACGCTGTGGTGCACCCCATAGGTCACCAGGGTCACCAAGGTACTTGGCGCCGCCAGCGCCAGCGACAGCCCCTGCGCCACCACCTGGGTAGTGCCGAATACACTGGTCAGGATCGGCGTGGCCACCACCGCCCCACCCACGCCGAACAGGCCGCCCATGGTTCCGGCAAAGCTCCCCAGCACCCCCAGCCACGGCCAGGCATAACGCAGCTCGGCGCTGGGCGGCGAGACCTTGAGGAACATCCGCGCCACGTTCCAGATTGCCAGTGCCACCAGGAAACCGACAAAGCCCAGGCGCATCGAGTGGGCATCGATACCCACCGCCCAGATCGACCCGAGCCAGGCGAACAGGAAGCTGCACAGCGAAAGCGGCACGGCATGGCGCAGCTCGATGCGGTTGCGCTGGTGATAGCGCCACAGCGCCAGCAGCACGTTCGGCACCACCATGACCAGCGCAGTGCCCTGGGCCAACTGCTGGTCAAGGCCGAACAGCACGCCCAGTGCCGGGATGGCGATCAGGCCGCCGCCGATACCGAACAATCCCCCCATGGTGCCCAGGCCGGCGCCCAGCACGATATACAACAACCACTCGATCATCAGGGCCTCATCCGCCTGTGTTTGCAATGCGAGCATGCTAACGACTGCGCTCTGGCGGGGAAACGCATAGCAACGCACAATGGCTGTGCGTTTCTCGCACAAGCGGAATGACCATGAGCCCCGATACCCTGACCGACCAGCTGAGCCTGTTTCTCGATGTACTGGAGAGCGGCAGCTTCTCTGCTGCCGCACGCCGCCACCCGCTGACCCCGTCCGCCGTGGCCCGGCGCATCGACAACCTGGAGAGCGCCGTCGGCAGCCGCCTGTTCACCCGCAGCACCCATGCCGTACGCGCCACCCCGGCGGGCAACGCTTTCGCCGAGCGCGCCCGGCGCATCATCGAAGAGCTGCGCCTGGCCCGCGCCGAGGCAGTATCGTTGAGCAGTGCCCCGGAAGGCCTGATCCGCATCGACGCCCCGGCCGCCTTCGGCCGCCGTCACCTGGCACCAGCGATCGCCGACTTCCTGGTGGCCTACCCGGGCCTGGACGTGCAGCTGCGCCTGATCGACAGCTTCGTCGACCTGCACGGCAGCCACTTGGGCGAGGTCGACCTGGTGCTGCGCGCCGGCCCCCTGGCCGACACCCGCCTGGTCGCCACCAAGCTGGCGCACATGGTGCGCATCGCCTGCGCCAGCCCTGCTTACCTGGCCAGCCGCGGCATGCCCAGCTGCCCCAGCGAGCTGCCCGGCCACGACGGCCTCGATTGGGACGGCCTGGCCCCCCCCTTCGCCTGGCGCTTCGCGGTCGACGGGCAGATGCGCCTGTACCGCCCGGCGCGCATGCGCATGGCCGCCAACAACGCCGAGACCCTGTTGTTCGGCGCCCTCGCCGGCCTCGGCATCGCCCACTTGCCGACCTGGCTGATCAGCGACTATCTGCTGCGCGGCGAACTGCTGCCGTTGTTCTGTGACAACGGCCTGCCCGCAGCCGAAACCAGTGGCATTTATGCGCTGCGCCTTGAACATGAAACGAACTCTCGCAGCCGTTTGCTGCTCGAATTTCTCAAGAGCCGCTTCAGCCCGGTTCCACCCTGGGACCTGGCACTGCGCAGCGAACTGCGCTGGCAGTAAGCGCCCCAACCTTCAGCGTGCTAGATTTCTCCATTGATGACATTCAAGGACCTGCATGAACGCCAACACTCAAGCTTCCTGTGACGAGCTGCTGCTGGACAACCAGGTCTGCTTTGCCCTGCACTCCACCTCGTTGCTGATGACCAAGGTCTACAAGCCCCTGCTGCAAGCATTGGGGCTGACCTACCCGCAGTACCTGGCCATGCTCGTGCTGTGGGAGCAGGACGGCCTGACCGTAGGTGAAATCAGCCAGCATTTGCTGACCGACCCCGGCTCGCTCACGCCACTGCTCAAGCGCCTGGAAAGCGAAGGCCTGCTGCAGCGCAACCGCAGCCGTGAGGATGAGCGGGTGGTGCTGGTGCAACTGACCGACAAGGGCCGGGCCCTGCAGCAGCAGGCCCGGGAAGTGCCGCAGTGCATCCTCAAGGCTAGCGGCCGCAGCCTCGAACGCCTGCAACAACTGCAGGCCGACCTGCTGGAGCTGCGCGACAGCCTGCAAAAAAACCTCTGACGGCTACGCTGTGTGATGCCCGTTCGGATGAGCGGTGAAAATTTATCTTGCGCACTAACTAATTGCGCGCTAATTTAAATCCCGTACCCACATGACGCCACCTGATCACCAGGGGCGCACAGCACACTAGCGAGGCTCAAGATGCAAAAGGTCACTCCGCTGTACATCGCAGAAGCCACCTCCACCGGCGGTCGCGACGGCAAATCCCGCTCCAGCGACGGCAAGCTGGAAGTCAAGCTGAGCACCCCCAAGGAACTCGGCGGCGCCGGTGGTGATGGCACCAACCCGGAGCAGATGTTCGCCGCCGGCTACTCGGCCTGCTTCATCGGCGCACTGAAGTTCGTCGCCGGCCAGGAGAAGAAAGCCCTGCCAGCGGATGCCTCGATCACCGCCAAGGTCGGTATCGGCCAGATCCCGGGTGGCTTCGGCCTGGACATCGACCTGAACATCAACCTGCCGGGCCTGGCCCAGGCCGATGCCGAGGCGCTGGTGGAAAAGGCCCACAAGGTCTGCCCGTACTCCAACGCCACCCGCGGCAATGTGGATGTGCGCCTGCACGTGACCGTGTAAGTCACAGGCACAAAAAAACCCGGCCGAGGCCGGGTTTTTTGCGTTTCACAAGAAGGATTACTTCTTGGAGCGGCCTTTGAAGCTGTTGTCGCGAGTGTCGATGTCGATCCACTCGTCGATCTGGATGAAGTCGGCAACCTGGATCTCGGTACCGTTCTTCAGTTTGGCAGGCTTCATGACCTTGCCCGAGGTGTCGCCGCGAGCAGCGTTCTCGGTGTAGACAACCTGACGGCTGATGGTGGTCGGCAGTTCAACCGATACCAGACGGCCTTCGAAGAACACGGCTTCGCAGATGTCTTCCATGCCTTCTTCGATGTACGGCAGAACGGCGTCGATGTCTTCGGCGTTCAGTTCGTACATGGTGTAGTCGGTGGTGTCCATGAAGGTGTACGAGTCACCGCTGATGAACGATAGGGTCGCTTCTTTGCGATCCAGGATCACGTCGTCCAGCTTGTCGTCTGCACCGTAGACGGTTTCAGTCTTGTAGCCGGTCAGCAGGTTTTTCAGCTTGGTCTTCATGATCGCGCTGTTGCGACCCGACTTGGTGAACTCGGCTTTCTGAACCAGCCACGGGTCGTTGTCGATCCGCAGTACGGTACCGGGTTTCAGTTCTTTACCAGTTTTCATTACGAAGTATCCGAATCTGGATGGATTTATAAAAATCGAGGCCGCATATCATAGCCAATTTCGGTAAAACTGTACCAGCGCCTTGGCAAGGTCCGGCCGAGCGGCCTGGCGAGTGGCCCAATCACGGGCGTGCTGCTGCAGTTCCGCCCAGTGTTTGCGGGCCCCTTGCCAGGCCGCGTGCATGTCGTGGTTCATGTTCCAGGCACGCCAAAAGGCCATCAGCGCCTCGCTGGCGGCGTCCGACAAGCCCTGTCGATAATGCGCGAGGAAGGCTTCGAGCTTTTCCCAGTGGGCATTTTCGTCCTGCACATAGATGTGCCACAGCATCGGCCGGCCGGCCCACTGGGCGCGCACGAACGAATCCTCCCCGCGCACCGCGTTGAAATCGCAGCTCCACAGCAGGCGGTCATAATCGTCCTGGCTGACGAACGGCAGGATTTGCACGGTCAACGTGCCACGCCGGTGCACATCGCCAGCCTGCAACTGCTGCTCACCCAGCCAGGCGCCCAGGTCGCCGAGAATGCGCCCTTGCGGGACCAGCAGGTGAACCGGCTGGGCATCCTCGGCCAGCGCATCGAGCCAGCGGCCCAGTTGACCGTTTTCGTAGGCGAACAGCGACATCAGCAGGGCCCCGGGCTGCGCCTGCACGCCCAGGCCCTGGAGGAATGCCGCACGCGCCTCGGCCGACTGCTCGAAGGCTTGCCGGCGCGGCAGCAGGCTGGCCTCACGCAACAGCCCACCGGTCTTGTCGGTGAAGCCCGGGAAGAAGAACACCTTGCGCAGGCCATTGGGCTGGGGCGATGGCAAGCCATGGCAGCCTTCGACCCAGTCCTCGGCACTGAGGTATTCGAGGTTCAGCCACAGCACCGGCGCCGTGCGTGCGCGCATCGCTGCGACGTAAGCTGCCGGCAACTGGCAGGCAAAGGCACCGATCACCACGTCGGCCGGCTCTGCGGGCTGCCAGTCGGCAGGCCAGGCACGCACCTCGACACCCTGCTGCCATTGCTGCGCGGCACCGGCATCGGCGCCCGGGCACAGCGGCACGAAGGCATTCAGGTCGTCCACCCACAGGCGCACCGCCAGGTCGTGCTCGGCCACCAGCTGCCGGGCCAGGCGCCAGGTCACGCCGATATCGCCATAGTTGTCGACGACGCTGCAGAAAATGTCCCAGGTGGTTTTCATGTGCCCTCCCTCGCCCTGCGCAAAAACCGCGAATTCTGCGGATAAATTGTCGCCGACAAAAGCACCGCACGGAAAAAACTCCAGCGCCATGCGACAATGGCCCCTTCGCCCGCCCTGCCAGGAGGCCGCCATGCCCCGCCACCGTGAACTGAAGATCACCCTCAAACCGCTGCAACTGATTTTCTGCGTGGCCCTTGGCCTGTGGCTCGGCGCCGTGGCGATCGCCCTGAGCCTGTGGCTGGCCCTGCAGCTGTGGCCCGAACAGGTGGAACCCGTGGCCCAGGCGATGGCACCGGCCTACAGCAAGCCAGCGCCGGCGACTACACCCGCTCAGCCGGTGGACGCGCAAAGCGAGATGTTCGAGCGCTACAAGGACATCCTGCACAAGCAGGAAATACAGCAGGCCGCCGAGGCTGCCCAAGGCAACCCGCGCAACCTGAACAGCCCCAAGTGCCAGTTCTGGCTTTCGCAGAACCGCACCGCACCTACCGACAAGAGCCAGGCCAACGTACTGGAGTTCTGTTACTGACCATGGACAAGGCCACCCTGCTCACGCGCATCGTCGCGGCCCTGAAAACCGACATGGAGGTATTGCGCCGCGCGGCCCAGTCCGCCTACGAAGCGGCCACGGCCGAAGAGAACATCGCCGAGAACAAGTACGACACCTTGGGGCTGGAGGCGTCGTACCTGGCCACCGGGCAAGCGCGGCGCACGGCTGAGATTCGCCAGGCGCTGCTGACGTACCAGCAATTGCTGTTGCGCGAGTACGACCCGGCGCGGGGGGTGCAGGTGAGCAACCTGGTGACCCTGGAGGATGAGGATGGAGGCCAGCGGTTGCTTTTCCTCGGGCCTGAGGCGGCGGGGTTGAAGATTGGCGAGGGGGATGAGCGGGTGACCGTGATTACCCCGCGATCGCCCCTGGGGCAGCAACTGGTGGGCAAGAAGGTCGAGGATGAGGTGAAGCTTGGGGACTGTCAGATTTTTTGTGTGCGGGCCGGTAACGGCCTGCCGTTAGGCAGGCCCTGATTTTCACCAGGTCGGCCTGATGAACCGATCTCCGTACAGAACCGCAAATTGA
>NZ_JBDJMM010000041.1:0-51006 GCF_039673865.1 Pseudomonas sp. TWI628
CTGCAGGCCCCATCCTGGGGCCCAGCGCTTGACGGGCATCCATGCCCGTCACCTCCCTCCGCAAGACCTGCGTTCGGCCTCCTGAAGTCGCAATCTGCGTCGCCTGAACTATCGCGCACTTAGAAGCCAAAGCAAAAGCAGAGCAAGAGCAAGAGCAAGAGCAAGAGCAACGCTACTGCTTCAATGCCCCGCCGAAGCCGGCCCCGCCTTCGCCGTAAACGGCGGCTTGGCCAACCACACCAACAATATCAACCCGGCAAACACCCAGGTCATCAAGGTAAAGTAATCCACCGTCGACATCATGTACGCCTGCGCATTGACGATCTGCTCCAGCTGCGCATAGTTCTGCGCACTCGCCCCGCCCAACTGCTCCAGCGTATGCCGCGTCGCCGGGTCGAACTGGCTGATGTGCTCGCTCAAATAGGCATGATGCTGGTCCGCCCGACGAATCCAGATCCACGTCGTCAACGAAGCCGCAAAACTCCCCCCCAGCGTGCGCAGGAAAGTCGCCAGCCCCGAACCATCAGCAATCTGGTGCGGCGGCAAATCCGACAGCAAAATGCTCAACGTCGGCATGAAGAACAGCGCCACGCCAATCCCCATGAACAACTGCACCAGGGCGATGTGCTGGAAGTCCACCTCACTGGTGAACCCTGCACGCATGAAGCAGCTGGTGCCAATCGCCAGAAACGCCAGCCCCGCCAACACCCGCAGGTCGAAGCGGTGCGCGTACTTGCCCACGAACGGCGACATGATCACCGGCAGCAAACCGATCGGCGCCACCGCCAGCCCCGCCCAGGTGGCGGTGTAGCCCATCTGCGTCTGCAGCCACTGCGGCAGGATCAGGTTGATACCGAAGAACCCCGCATAACCACCGACCAGCACAATGGTGCCGACCCGGAAATTGCGGTGCACGAACAACCGCAGGTTGACCACCGGGTGGCGGTCGGTCAGCTCCCAGATGATGAAGATCGCCAGGAACACCACCGAAATCAGCGTACCGATAATGATGAACGACGACTCGAACCAATCCAGGTCATTGCCCTTGTCCAGCACCACCTGCAACGCCCCCACGCCGACGATCAGCGTCAGCAGGCCGATGTAATCCATCGGCTGGCGGCTGGTCACCACCGGGCGCGTGCGCATCTGCTGGCGCACTACGGCAGCGGCGAACAGGCCGATCGGCACGTTGATGAAGAAGATCCACGGCCAGCTGTAACTGTCGGTGATCCAGCCACCCAATATCGGCCCGGCAATCGGCGCCACTACCGTGACCATCGCCAGTAAAGCCAACGCCATGCCCCGTTTCGCCGGCGGGTACACGGCAATCAGCAAGGTCTGGGTCATCGGGTACAACGGCCCGGCCACCACACCCTGCAACACCCGAAAGCCCACCAGTTCCGGCATCGACTGGGCAACACCACAGAGAAACGATGCCAGCACGAACAGCAACGTGGCCCAGATGAACAGCTTCACCTCGCCAAAGCGCCGGCTCAGCCAGCCGGTCAGCGGCAAGGCGATGGCATTGCTCACCGCAAACGAGGTGATCACCCAGGTGCCCTGCTCGTAGCTCACCCCCAGGTTGCCGGAAATGGTCGGCAGCGCCACGTTAGCGATGGTGGTATCGAGCACCTGCATGAAGGTCGCCAGCGACAGGCCGATGGTGGTCAGCAGCAGGCTCGGCGGCGTGAACTGCGCCGGGGCGTTGTTGCTCATCGCTGCGCCGTCTTGCCGGTGGCGCTGTTCTCGTGGATCAGCCGGGCGATCAGGTTGTCGGCCTCGACCAGCTGGCGGTCATACACCTGGGTGGTGTAGCTGGCCTGCTGCGGAGGCTGCTGGGCCAAGGTCGGGCCGCTCTGGTCGTGCAGGTCGACTTCGACCACGGTGGACAGGCCGATACGCAGCGGGTGGTCCTTGAGCTGGTCGGGGCTGAGGTGAATGCGCACCGGCACCCGCTGGACGATCTTGATCCAGTTGCCGGTGGCGTTCTGCGCCGGCAACAGGGCGAAGGCGCTGCCGGTACCGGCGCCGAGGCTGTCGACCGTGCCGCTGTATTTGACCTCACCGCCATACAGGTCGGCGCTGACTTCCACCGGCTGGCCGATGCGCATGTCGCGCAGCTGGGTTTCCTTGAAGTTGGCGTCGATCCACACCTCGTTCAGCGGGATCACCGCCATGGTCGCGGTGCCGGGCTGCAGGCGCTGGCCAAGCTGCACGGTGCGTTTGGCCACATAACCGGTGACCGGCGCCACCAGGGTGGTGCGGGCGTGGTCGAGGTAGGCCTGGCGCAGGTCGGCCGCAGCCGCCATCACCTCAGGGTGCGAGGACACCACGGTGTCGTCGACCAGCGCGGTGCTGGTGTTGAGCTGCTGGCGTGCGCTGTTGACGGCGGCCTGGGCCACGGTCAGGTCGTCACGGGCATGGGAGATCTCTTCCGCAGCGATTGCGCCGCTGTCGGCCAGCACCTTGCGCCGGTTGTAGTTCTGCTGGGCCTTCTGCAATTCGGCCTGGCGGGTTTCCAGCTGGGCCTTGAGCGCGTCGACGTTGCTGTACAACCCGCGCACCTGGCGCACGCTGCGCGCCAGCTTGGCTTCGGCGGACTGCAAGGCCACTTCGCTGTCGGACGGGTCGAATTGCAACAGCACCTGGCCGGCATGCACCAGGTCGCCGTCATCGGCGCCGATGCTGGTGACGGTGCCGGTCACCAGCGGGGTGATCTCCACCACGTTGCCATTGACGTAGGCATCGTCGGTGCTTTCGTGCCAGCGCCCGACCAGGCCGTACCAGGCCCAGGTGCCGGCGCCAGCGAGCAGCACCAGCAACAGCAGGCCAAGCAGCCAGGCCTTGCGCTTGCCCGACGCTGGCGCGTCGGCGGGGGGAGTTGCGGTGTCTGTGGGAGTGGCCATGACAATACCTTGGAATATGCGTAACAGGGATCAACGATCGCCGAAGCGGCGGATCGTCAGAGGGTCGCCGGCACCCAGCAGAACCTTGGCCAGCAAACCTTCGAGGGTCTTCAGCTCGTCTGGCTGCAACACGCCGACCAGTTCGTTCATCGCCGCCGCGCCGATCTCCGGCAGGCGGTCAGCCAGGCGCTGGCCGTCGGCGGTCAGCGCCAGGCGCACCTGGCGGCGGTCATCGGCGCAGCGGTTGCGCAGGATCAGGCCCTTTTGCTCGAGGCGGTCGAGCATGCGGGTCATCGAACCGCTGTCCAGGCCCAGGTAGCGGCACAGTTCGGCCGGGGTATCCACCTCGTACTGGGTGACGATGATCAGCACCTTGAACTGTGCGGCGGTGACGCCCTCCGATTCGAGGTGCCAGTCGAGAATGCGGTCCTTGAGGATCGCCGCACGGCCCAGCAGCATGCCGATGGCACAGGTCTGGAAGTTTTCCGGGGTGAAATGGGACATCGGAGTCTGCTCGGGCAATTGTTTAAAAATATTACTGCCTAGGCAGTGAATGTCAAAGCTTTGATTAGGGGGCTATGCAAATTTTCATGAAACGGCCGTTGCCGGCAACGTTTCACCGCGCACGCAAACCCAGCGCCTCCACGGCCCCGCAGGCGATCGCCATGCCCACCAGTTCGGCCAGGCTGCCCGCCTGCAAGCGCTTCATCACCCGCCCTCGGTACAGGTCCACGGTCTTCACGCTGATGCCGAGGCGCTCGGCGATCTCGCGGTTGCTCAAGCCTTGGGCCAGCGGCACGAAGACATCGCGCTCACGCGGTGTCAGGGCATCCACGCGTGCCTGCACCGCGGCCAGCACCAGGTCGTCCTGGCGCGCCTGCCCTGCCCGCTCCAGCGCGGCCTGCACACTGTCGAGCAGCAACTGGTCGCTGTAGGGTTTCTCGATGAAGTCGCTCGCCCCGGCCTTGAACGCCCGCACCACGATCGGCACATCGGCATGGCCACTGACGAAGATCACCGGGATCTGCAGGCCGCGCTCGCGCAGCGCCTGCTGCACCGCCATGCCACCCAGCCCGGGCATGCGCACATCGAGCAGCACGCAGGCCGGCCCATCGTCCACGCAGGCATCGAGAAACGCCTGGCCGCTGGCGAACGGCACGCCCTGCAGGCCCACCGATTCCAGCAACCACACCGTCGAATCACGCATGCCCTGGTCGTCGTCGACTACATACACCTTCGCTTGCACCCTGCTCTCTCCTTATCCCCGGTTCACTGCCAGACGGCAGCACAGCACCAGCCCACCCGCCTCACCCGCACGCGCCCAGAGGCTGCCGCCGAAACCTTCGATCAGGCTGCGGCTCATGCTCAAGCCCAGGCCCAGGCCATCGGCCTTGCTGGTACTGAACGGGGTGAAGATCTCATCCAGGCGCTCGGCGGCCACGCCCGGCCCCTGGTCGGCGACCTCGATCAGCACCCCGTCGCCCTCGCGCACGGCGCCCAGCAGGATACGTGACGGCTGCGCGCCATGCTGCTCGCGGTTGGCCTCGATGGCATTGCGCAGCAGGTTGAGCAGCACTTGTTCGAGCAGTACCCGGTCGGCGAACACCGCTGGCAATTGCCCGCCGATGCGCAGTTCGACAGCGACCTGGTCACGTGCCGCCTCCCAGGCGCACAGGCGCATGGCTTCAGCCGCAACTTCGGCCACCTCTACCGCCTGCAGGCGCCGCGGCCCCTTGCGCAGGAAGGCCCGCAGGCGGCGAATCACCTCGGCGGCGTGGGTCGCCTGCTCGGTGATGCGTTGCAGGCCTTGGCCGACCCGCTCACGCGCTTGCGGGTCGCGCTCCAGGCCTTGCAGGTAGCGTTGGCTGGCGTTGGCATAGTTGACCACCGCAGCCAGCGGCTGATTCATCTCGTGGGCGATCCCCGACGCCAATTCGCCCAAGGTGGCAAGCCGGGCGCTATGGGCCAGGTTCTCCTGGGCCTCGATGCGCAGGGTGATGTCACGCGACACGCTGACCACCTCCACCACCGCACCGGTGTAGGTTTCACGGATCGCCCGGCTGGCGATCTCGAACCAGCGATACGCGCCGCTGGCATGGCGGACGCGGCAGGTCATGGTGTGATAACCGTCCTGGTCCAGTGCGGCGCCGGCCTGGCGCAGCACCTGGCGCCGCTCGTGCGGGTGCAGCAGGGCCCGTACCGGCATGCCGCGCAGCTGCTCCGGCCACAGGCCAAGCAGGCGGTAGGCGGCTGGCGAGGCATCGAGGAAACGGCCGTCCGGGCTGTGCCGGGAAATGAGGTCGGTGGTGTTCTCGATGATCAGCCGATACAGGCGCCGCGCGCGGCTCGCCTCACGGGCGCCTTGGCGCTCCTCGCTGGCATCGCGGCAGCGCACCAGCACCCGCTGGCCCTGGTCATCGGGGATGAAGGTCCACAGCAGAATGCGATCGCCGACCTGCTTTTCCACATCGGCGATTGCCCGGTGCTGACGCAGGCAGGCACGCACCAGCGCCGCACAGTTGCCCGGCAGCCAGTCGTTGAGCACCGCGCCTGCGCCAATCAGCGCCTGCAAAGCCGGGTTGCTTGCCAGGGCACGGGCATCGGCGGCCAGCAGCACACTGGGTTGTGGGTCCTTGGCGAGCAAGGGTGAAAGGGTCTGGTCCACTGTCGGCGCTCGTTCTTATAGTAGTTTTACTATATTGCTATAGTCGATATTCCATCTACGATAGCGGTTCGCGTAAAACTGCGACAGGGGCAAGCGGCCATCGGCGCGCTGCCCGCACCCTGATCAGAGCTAACAATCAGCCACCGGGGGGCCACACGCACAGGCTGCGTCTGCCTCCCCTACAGGATTACCGTATGTCGATCTTCGCCCAGGGCCTGATGCCCGCTGCCGTCAACCACGTCGCCCTCACCCCGCTGAGCTTCATCGAACGTACCGCCGCCGTGTACGGCGATTACCCGGCCGTGATCCACGGCGCCATCCGCCGCAACTGGCGCGAGACCTACCAGCGCTGCCGGCGACTGGCCAGCGCCCTGAGCGGGCGCGGTGTCGGCCGCGGCGACACGGTGGCGGTGATGCTGCCGAACATTCCGGCCATGCTTGAAGCGCACTTCGGTGTGCCGATGATCGGTGCCGTGCTCAACACGCTCAACGTGCGCCTGGACGCCGAGGCCATCGCCTTCATGCTGCAGCATGGCGAAGCCAAGGTGCTGATCACCGACCGCGAGTTCCACGGCGTGATCGCCGCCGCCCTCGCCTTGCTCGAACACCCGCCGCTGGTGGTCGACGTGGATGACCCCGAATACGGCGAAGGCCGTGCGCTCAGCGAGCTCGACTATGAAGCGCTGCTGGCCGAAGGCGACCCGGACTTTGCCTGGGAATGGCCCGAGGACGAATGGCAGGCGATTTCGCTGAACTACACCTCGGGCACCACCGGCAACCCCAAGGGCGTGGTCTATCACCATCGTGGCGCCTACCTGAACGCCATCGGCAACCAGATGACCTGGACCATGGGCCACCGCCCGGTGTACCTGTGGACCTTGCCGATGTTCCACTGCAACGGCTGGTGCTACCCCTGGACCATCACCGCGCTGGCCGGCACCCACGTGTTCCTGCGCCGGGTCGACCCGCAGAAGATCCTCACCCTGATCCGCGAACACCGGGTCAGCCACCTGTGCGGCGCGCCGATCGTGCTCAACGCCCTGGTCAACATGCCGGAGGCCGCCAAGGCCGCCATCGACCACCCGGTGCAGGCCATGGTCGCCGGCGCCGCACCACCGGCCAAGGTCATCGGCGCGGTCGAGCAGATGGGCATCCGCGTCACCCACACCTACGGCCTGACCGAGGTCTACGGGCCGGTCACCGTCTGCGCCTGGCATGACCAATGGGACGAACTGCCGCTGGAGGAACGGGCGCGGATCAAGTCGCGCCAGGGCGTGCGCTACCCCACCCTCGACGGCCTGATGGTCGCCGACCCGCAGACCCTGCAGCCGGTACCGCAGGACGGCAACACCCTGGGCGAGATCTTCATGCGTGGCAACACGGTGATGAAGGGCTACCTGAAAAACCCCGAGGCCACCGCCGAGGCCTTCCGCGGCGGCTGGTTCCACACCGGCGACCTGGCCGTGTGGCACGCCGACGGCTACGTCGAGATCAAGGACCGGCTCAAGGACATCATCATTTCCGGCGGCGAGAACATCTCGACCATCGAAGTCGAGGACACCCTGTACAAGCACCACGCCGTGCTGGAAGCCGCCGTGGTCGCCCGCGCCGACGACAAGTGGGGCGAAACGCCCTGTGCCTTCGTCGCCCTCAAGCCCGGCCATGAGCAGACCCGCGAAAGCGACATCATCAGCTGGTGCCGTGAGCACATGGCCGGGTTCAAGGTGCCGAAGACCGTGGTCTTCGGCGAGCTGCCCAAAACCTCCACCGGCAAGATCCAGAAATACGTCCTGCGCGACCGCGCCAAGGCCCTGTGAACCGTTATCGAGCCTGACATGACCGACTACACCGCTCCGCTGCGCGACATGCGCTTCATCCTCCATGACGTGTTCCAGGGCCCGGCCCTTTGGGCACGCCTGCCCGCCTTGGCCGAGCGCGTCGACGGCGAAACCGCCGACGCCATTCTCGAAGAGGCCGCCAAGGTCACTGGCCAGTTGATCGCCCCGCTCAGCCGTAACGGCGACGAGCAAGGTGTGCACTTCGACGCCGGTAACGTCACCACCCCGCAGGGCTTTCGCGACGCCTGGCGTACTTACCGCGAAGGCGGCTGGGTCGGCCTGGGTGGCAACCCCGAATACGGCGGCATGGGCATGCCGAAAATGCTCGGTGTGCTGTTTGAAGAAATGCTCTACGCCGCCGACTGCAGCTTCAGCCTGTATTCGGCGCTGAGCGCCGGCAGCTGCCTGGCCATCGACGCCCATGCCAGCGAAGCGCTCAAGGCCACCTACCTGCCGCCGCTGTACGAAGGCCGCTGGGCCGGTACCATGTGCCTGACCGAGCCCCACGCCGGCACCGACCTGGGGCTGATCCGCAGCCGCGCCGAACCCCAGGCTGATGGCAGCTATCGCATCAGCGGCAGCAAGATCTTCATCACCGGTGGCGAACAGGACCTGACCGAGAACATCGTCCACCTGGTGCTGGCCAAGCTGCCGGACGCCCCGGCCGGGGCCAAGGGCATCTCGCTGTTCCTGGTGCCCAAGTACCAGGTCGAGGCCGACGGCAGCCTCGGCCCGCGCAACGCCGCACACTGTGGCTCGATCGAGCACAAGATGGGCATCAAGGCCTCGGCCACCTGCGTGATGAACTTCGACGGCGCCAGTGGCTACCTGGTCGGGGAGCCGAACAAGGGCCTGGCGGCGATGTTCACCATGATGAACTACGAGCGCCTGTCGATAGGCATCCAGGGCATCGGCTGCGCTGAAGCGTCGTACCAGAGCGCCGCACGCTACGCCAACGAGCGCCTGCAAAGCCGCGCCGCCACCGGCCCAAAGGCGTCTGAGAAGGCCGCCGACCCGATCATCGAACATGGCGATGTGCGGCGCATGCTGCTGACCATGCGCGCCCTCACCGAAGGCGGCCGCGCCTTTGCCGCCTATGTCGGCCAGCAGCTGGACCTGGCACGCTACGCCGAGGATGGTGGTGAACGCGAGCATGCCCAGCGCCTGGTCGCGCTGCTGACCCCGGTGGCCAAGGCGTTCTTCACCGACAACGGCCTGGAAAGCTGCGTGCTTGGCCAACAGGTGTATGGCGGCCATGGTTACATCCGCGAGTGGGGCCAGGAGCAACGGGTGCGCGACGTGCGCATCGCGCAGATCTACGAAGGCACCAACGGCATCCAGGCCCTCGACCTGCTCGGGCGCAAGGTGCTGGCCGATGGTGGCCAGGCCCTGGCCTGCTTTGCCGCCGAAGTGCGGGCCTTCAGTGCCGGGGCACCACTGCACCGCGAAGCCCTGCAGGCCAGCCTGGCGCGCCTGGAAGCCACCAGCGAATGGCTGCGGGCACGGGCACGCGAGGAGGCCAACCTGGTCAACGCCGTGGCCGTGGAATACCTGCACCTGTTCGGCCTGACCGCCTACGCCTACATGTGGGCGCGCATGGCGGCGGTGGCCCAGGCCAGGCACGCCGAAGACCCGGCCTTCCATGGCGCCAAGCTCGCCTGTGCGGCGTTCTTCTTCCAGCGCCTGCTGCCGCGCAGCCTGGCCCTGGATGCCAGCATCCGCGCCGGTAGCGCCAGCCTGTACGCGATGGCAGCCGAGCAGTTCTGAGCCGGCAAGGGAGCGCTTCCTGCTTGCCGCGAAGCGTTCTCAATCGCTGGAAATCCCTTGCGAAACCGACGAAAAACACACATAACTGATAGTCATTCGCCATTACCTCGGTTCTCGGGAGCCCCTTTGCAGGGGTAGAATGCGCAAAACCCGGAGCCACGATGAACCAAGACCGCCACAATCCCAGCCCAGACGATGCCATCACCGACGCCGCCGCGCACTGGTGCATGCGCCTGCACGCCGACGATTGCACGCAGGTCGAACGTGAAGCCTTCGCCCGCTGGCTGGCGGCCGACACGCGTCACGCCGAGGAATACCAGGCGATGCTGGAAATCTGGCAAACCGCCGAGCTGTTGCCGCGCACCGCCACGGTCATCGACTTCAACCCGCCTGCGCGGCATGTGCCACGGGCACGCCACTGGCGGCCACTGGCGTCGGCAGCGGCGCTGGCCCTGCTGGTATTGCCGCTGGCCGGTTGGGTGGGTTGGGAGCAAGGCTGGTTGCCCAACCACTATCAGCACTTCGAAGCCGGTAACGAGATGCAGACCGTGCAGTTGAGCGACGGCAGCACGGTCGAGCTCAACCTCCATACCGAACTGACCTACCTCAACTACAAGGACCAGCGTCAGGTCACGCTCAAGCGCGGCGAGGCCTTCTTCAAGGTGCAGCACGACAGCAGCCACCCGTTCATCGTCCGCGCCGGCCGCGGCCAGACCCGCGTCACCGGCACCCAGTTCAACGTCTGGAAGTACCAGGACCAGGTCAAGGTCACGCTGGTGCAGGGTTCGGTGCTGGTCAGCAGCGATGGCAGCGCTGGCGGCTACCGCCTTGGCCCTGGCATGCAGGCCAGCTACCACACCGGGGATTTCGAGCCGCAACTGGCCGAGAACAGCGACTACGACAACAGCCTGGCCTGGCGCGACGGCAAGCTGGTGCTCGACAACCTGAGCCTGGAACAGGCCCTGCCGGTGATCAACCGCTACCTCGACGCCCCGCTGCTGCTGGCCGACCCCGGCACCGGGCGCATCCGCATCAGCGGCATCTACAACACTCGCGAGGTCGAGCGGCTGGTGGACAACCTGCCCAAGGTGCTGCCGATCTACCTGACCCGCAGCAAGGACGGCAGCACCGTCCTCAACAGCATCTCACCGCCCCCCACCAAGGGCTGACACCTTACAACGTCATCGCTGCCAGCCAGCCGAACGCCAGCAGCGGCAAGTTGTAGTGAAGGAAGGTCGGGACCACGGTGTCCCAGATGTGATGGTGCTGGCCATCCACGTTCAGCCCCGAGGTCGGGCCGAGGGTCGAGTCCGACGCCGGCGAGCCGGCATCGCCCAGGGCACCTGCGGTACCGACGATGCACACCGTGGCCAGCGGGTCGAAGCCCAGTTGCACGCACAGCGGCACGAAGATCGCCGCCAGGATCGGCACCGTCGAGAACGACGAGCCGATGCCCATGGTCACCAGCAACCCCACCAGCAGCATCAGCAAGGCGCCAATGCCCTTGCTGTGGTCGATCCACTGCGCCGAAGCCTCGACCAGGCTGTTGACCTCACCGGTCGCCTTCATCACATCGGCAAAGCCTGAGGCGGCGATCATGATGAAGCCAATCATGGCCATCATCTTCATGCCTTCGGTGAACAGGTCGTCGGTGTCCTTCCAGCGCACGATGCCCGACAGCGAAAAGATCAGGAAGCCGACCATGGCACCGATGATCATCGAGTCCAGCCACAGCTGCACGATGAATGCCGCGGCAATCGCCAGCCCCGCCACCAGCAGGGTCAGCAGGTTGTACTGCACGCTGACCTGCTCGACCTGCTCGATGCGCGCCAGGTCGTAGTCGCGCTTCTTGCGGTAGCTGATGAACACCGCCAGCAGCAGGCCGACGAACATGCCGGCGGCCGGGATGGCCATGGCGTGGGTGACATTGACCCCGCTGACATCGACCCCGGCCCGGGCGACGTTGGCCAGCAGGATTTCGTTGAGGAAGATGTTGCCAAAACCCACCGGCAGGAACATGTACGGCGTGATCAGGCCGAAGGTGATGACGCAGGCGATCAGCCGGCGGTCGATGCGCAGGCGGGTCAGCACGTACAGCAGCGGTGGCACCAGCAACGGGATGAAGGCGATGTGGATGGGCAGGATGTTCTGCGACGACACCGCCACCACCAGCATCAGGCCGATCAGCAGCCATTTGACCTTGCCGCCGTTGGCATGGCCCTGGCGGTCGATCATGTTCAGCGCGCGGTCGGCCAGGGCATGGGCCAGGCCCGACTTGGCGATGGCCACGGCGAAGGCGCCGAGCAGCGCGTAGGACAGTGCCACCGTGGCGCCGCCACCGAGGCCGCCGTTGAAGGCCTTGAGTGTGCCTTCGATGCCCAGCCCGCCCACCAGGCCACCGGCCAGTGCGCCGATGATCAGGGCGATGACCACATGCACGCGGGACAGGCTGAGTATGAGCATGATGCCGACGGCGGCGATCACTGCGTTCATGGTTTGGAGTTCCTCATAGCGGCAGACAAAAAAGCGCGCACTGTGACGGAGTGGGAGTTGGATGTCAAAAGCGCCATGTTGCGGCGCATTTCGCTGGCAATTTAAATTGAATGTTTGAATAAAGAAAAAAGCGCCAGGGCCGATATAGGGGGAAGCTCAGAGATGCCTGCCTTTAGGTTTTCAGCGCCTGTGAGATCGAGCGCCGCGCGGGCGGCGCTCGATCTCACAGGCGCCAAATACCTCAAGCCAAACACCTCCCAGCCCCACCGCCAAACCCTTACTGACAAAAAAAGGGATTCCCCACATGCCTTTGCGACAACTTTCCATCCAGTGGAAGATCACCCTGCTCGCCGGTCTCTGCCTCGCCAGCATCGTCACCCTGCTCGTCGGCCTTTCACTGTACCGCATGGACCACAGCTCGGACCTGGTCAAGGCCAGCAGCATGCAGATGCTTTCCGAAGCTGCGCAGTCGCGCATCGAGTCGCAAGGTGAAGTCCAGGCGCTGAACATCCGCCGCCAGTTCATGGACGCCTACCAGTACGGCGCGGGCTTCTCGCGCCAGGTGCTGTTCCTGCGGGAACAGGCGGAAAAACGCTTCCTCGACGCCTTCGACCTGCGCGAAGACCTGACCCGCCAAGTGCGCGCCGCACTGCAAGCCAACCCCGACCTGCTCGGCCTGTCGCTGGTGTTCGAACCCAATGCGCTGGACACCAAGGACAGCCTGTTCGCCGGCAAAGCCGAGCTGGGCAGCAACGAAACCGGGCGCTTCTCCCTGTACTGGTCGCAGCCACGCGCCGGCCAGCTGACCGCCATGGCCCTGCCCGAACACGACTTGGCCAACACCGAGATCGGCCCCAGCGGCCAGCCGGCCAACACCTGGTGGACCTGCCCGCGCAGCACCGGCAAGGTCTGCGTGGTGGAGCCGTATTTCTACGACATCGACGGCCAGCGCGTGCTGATGACCAGCATCGTCTTCCCACTGGCAGTCAACGGCAAGATCATTGCCACCCTGTCCATCGATATCAACCTCAACAGCCTGCAGGCCCTGAGCCAGGATGCCAGCCGCAGCCTCTACGAAGGCCGCACCACGGTCGGCATCCTCAGCCCGGTCGGCCTGCTGGCTGGCTACAGCGCCGACGCCAGCAAGCTGGCCCAGCGTTTCGACCAGGTCGACCCGCGCCAGGGCGCCGAGCTGGTAGGCAAGCTGGCCACTGGCAAGCTGAGCACCCTCCACGACCAGGCTCGCCTGAAAGTGCTGGCGGCCTTCGAACCGATCCCCGGCGCCCAACCCTGGGGCGTGCTGCTGGATGTGCCGGAAAATGCCCTGACCGGTCCCGCCGAAAAGCTCAAGCAAGAGCTCGACACCCTGAACACCAGCGGTACCCTGCTGGAGCTGGGCCTGGGCCTGGCCGCAGCGATCGCCGGCCTGCTGCTGGTCTGGCTGATGGCCCGTGGCGTGACCAAGCCGATCCTCGGTGTGGCAGCGATGCTCAAGGACATCGCCAGCGGCGAAGGCGACCTGACCCGCCGCCTGACCTACGACAAGCGCGACGAACTCGGCGAGCTGGCCGGCTGGTTCAACCGCTTCCTCGACAAGCTGCAACCGACCATCGCCGAGGTCAAGCGTTCGGTGCAGGCCGCCCGCGGTACCGCCGACCAGTCCTCGGCCATCGCCACTGAAACCAGTGCCGGCATGGAGCAGCAATACCGCCAGGTCGACCAGGTGGCCACCGCCTCCCACGAAATGAGCGCCACCGCCCAGGACGTTGCCCGCAGCGCTGCCCAAGCTGCGCAAGCCGCCCGCGAGGCCGACCAGGCCACCCGCGAAGGCCTGGCGGTGATCGACCGCACCACCACCAGCATCGATGCCCTGGCCGCCAACATGAGCGAGGCCATGGCCGAAGTCGAAGGCCTGGCGCAGAACAGCGAGAAGATCGGCTCGGTGCTGGAGGTGATCCGCTCGATCGCCGAGCAGACCAACCTGCTGGCGCTCAACGCCGCCATCGAGGCGGCCCGTGCCGGTGAAGCCGGCCGTGGCTTTGCCGTGGTCGCCGATGAAGTGCGCAACCTGGCCCAGCGCACCCAGGAGTCGGTGGAAGAAACCCGCCAGGTGATCGAAGCCCTGCAGACCGGCACCCGCGATGTGGTCGGCAGCATGGACCACAGCCATCGTCAGGCCCAGGGCGGTGTGGAGCAGGTCAGCCAGGCGGTGACCGCGCTGCAGCGCATCGGCCAGGCGGTGAGCGTGATCACCGACATGAACCTGCAGATCGCCTCGGCCGCCGAAGAACAGAGCGCGGTGGCCGAAGAGATCAACAGCAACGTCGCGACGATCCGCGATGTCACCGAATCGCTGTCCGGCCAGGCCAACGAGTCGGCGCGGGTCAGCCAGTCGCTGAACAGCCTGGCCAACCAGCAACAAGCGCTGATGGACCAGTTCCGCGTCTGATCCCCCGCCCTGGCCCGGGCCGCCGTGCCAAGCGCACAGCGGCCCGGGCACGCTTCACAACTCGTCATGCGCGCTCAGGAAACGACCACTACCCATTAGCTGGTCAAGCAACAGCAATGCCCCCTGCACATTGGGCCTGGCCCCCATTGGCAATACCTCGCTGCCGGCCTCGCTGGCATCGTCATAGCCCGACGCCATGACCAGCAGGTGCATCTGGTCGGCGTTCAGGTAGATATGGTGCTGCCCGATGGCATAGGACTGGATCAGGCTCAAGGCGCCGGTCACCATGGGCGTTGCCGATGACGTACCGCTGTAGCTGGCGGTGTAGTCGCGATCATCGCCGGGCTTGTCCTGCAGTTTGCCGTAGGACAGGGTCATCACGCTGTCACCCCAGGCATTGAGCATGCGGTAGCGATAGTGATGGTTGGAGAACTGATGCGCCTTGCCATCCCAGGATTGGCAGGCGCCCACCAGAATCGCTCCGGCATCGCCGTGATCGTTGAAGTGAGGCCAGTGCGAAAGGTCGACTCCCTGCCCGGTCACACTGCCGATTCGCTCGTCCGTCCGATTGCTGCCATTGCACGCTGCGGCCAGCACCACTGCACCTCGCTCGGTCAGGCTGCGGACCGTGTCCCACCAGGCGTAGTCATGTACGCTCGGCAGGAAGGTGTAAGGGTCGTTGACGTTGGCGGTCTGGCGATTGATCCCGACGATGTCGCCTGGCTCCACCTGGCGCAGCAGGTCCTTGAGGGTACGCAGATGGCCTGCGCCATCCGTCGCCCGATTGTGATAGACGAACAACTCGCTCTGATGGCAGATGCCGGTGACCCCGAAGCGGTTGTTGGCCGCCAGCAACAGGCCAACCGAAGCCGTGCCATGCCGGGGGTTATCATTGGGCTCCAGTGCAACGATCTTCAGCGCGGGGTTGTTGCGCAGGTCTTCATGATCGGGGAACAACCCCCCATCGCTGAAGTGGATTCTTGCCCCTTTGCCCCTTACCTGCTGGCTCCACGCCTGGCGCACATTCAAGCCCTGCCAGCGCCCGCCAGGGGCGTCCAGATAATCCTGGCGCGGCTCATAGTCCGGGGTGGGCAAGGCATTCTCGTACGCACGATCGCCAGCCACCACTGCAACGCCGGTCAGCAAGGTCGCCAGTGCGCCGGCCACGAAAAGCACGACAGGGTGCGGGTCAGGTTGCTCGGCCAGGAACTGTATCGTCTGCACGTAGTCGAGCGAGGCCAAGGTCCGCGACAATGCCAGGAAGGTATCATTGAGCATGCTGCGCGGTTGCTCGATCAGACCGTACGCGGCAAGCACCTGCAAGCGTGGATTGTCCTGCTCGTGCGCGGCCAGCAAGGGCCGCAGTTCGATCACCTCGCCGAGTTTCGGCCACAGACGCGCCAGCATCGAGTGCGACTGAGGCTGGAGGTCGGCGAGTAACTGATCGACACCGCCTGGAGCAAACCTGACCAGCAGCGGCGGCAGTGATGTGCCAACAGCCGAGTGGCCGGCAGGTTCACTCAGCTGGGCGAATGGCTCATCGAGCGATGGGGCAGTCGCCGGTTCCGCCAACGCACGGCGACGACGGCGCAGCGGCACGGCATCCACAACGCTTCGGGTCAGATCCTGCTCGGTGATGACCAGCGTCAGTGGCTCAAGGTCGATAACGCCAAGCGCGCCCGGTGGCAAGCCGTGCGCCAGGGCCTGGGCATCGAGCAGGATGACCCTGGGGCTGATCCGGTAGGTGGCCGATCGGGCCGCGGTGAACAGCGTCGCCGGGCATCCATGGTCGACCAGCGCCCCACTGAATGCCATGGAGACGCTCGACTCACCCGTCAGGTGTACCGGCCCCTCCGGCTCGATACGCTCCAGTTCATAGCGGATGCGTGCAACCTTGTCGAGATCGCCGCCGGCACATCGGACATGAAACTTGCCGTCGAAACGAAGGTTGCGGTAGTACACGAAATCCAGATCGAGGTTCATTGGCCTGCGCTCCTCAAGGGCATGACGAAGTGTCATGCGCCGCTGGATTGTTCCCCCCGGGGCCCCCTCGCTAGCATGCCGAAAGCCTTCCTGGCGGGCCGCTCCGATCCGTCGTCTACACTTGCTCCACCCAAGGCACGCTAACGACGAGGCCCCGATGAAGAAACTTCCAACGCTGCTGGCGAGCCTGCTGCTCGCCATCGGCCTGGCCAGCACCGACAGTGCCGCATCGGCAGAGCAAGCCAAACCCATCCACTTCGGCGCCATCGGCTGGGAAAGCGGCGCCCTGACCACGGAAATCCTGCGCCACATCGTCGAACACGGTTACGGCTACCCCACCGACACCCTCCCCGGCAGTTCCGTGAGCATGGAAGTGGCGCTGGCCCGCAACGACCTGCAAGTGATAGCCGAGGAGTGGGCCGGGCGCAGCCCCGCCTGGGTCAAGGCCGAACAGGCCGGCCAGGTGTTCGCCCTGGGCGACACGGTGAAGAACGCCGAGGAAGGCTGGTGGGTACCGGCCTACGTGATCAAGGGCGACCCGGCTCGCAAACTCGAGCCGCTGGCCCCAGACCTGCGCAGCGTCGACGACCTCAAGCGCTACCCGCAGGTATTCCGCGACCCCGAGATGCCAGACAAGGGCCGCTTTCTCAACAGCCCCAGCGGCTGGACTTCCGAGACCGTCAACAGCCAGAAGCTCAAGGCCTATGGCCTGGACGGGCTGTACAACAATTTCCGCAGTGGCTCGGGCGCGGCGCTGGACGCCGAAATCAGCTCGGCCATCCGCCGCGGCCAGCCGGTGCTGTTCTATTACTGGAGCCCCACCCCGCTGATGGGCCGCTACGACCTGGTGCGCCTGCAAGAACCCCCCTTCGATGCGGCGGCCTGGGCCACCCTGACCGATGCGAAAAACCCCCACCCGAAAGGCAGCCAGTCGTTGCCTGCGAAGTTGTCGATCGGTGTGTCCAAAGCATTTCGCGAGGGCTACCCGAACCTGGTGGCAGTATTCGAGAAAGTCGAACTGCCCCTCGACCGGCTGAACAAGGCCCTGGCCGAGATGAACGAAAAGCGCCAGCCACCCACCGATGCCGCGAAGGCGTTCCTGCGCGCCAACCCCGATGTGTGGAAGGCCTGGCTGCCCGCTGACGTGGCCGGCAAGGTCGAGGCCAGCCTGTGAGCACGGGCTTCCCCGAAGCCCTGCAACTGTCCTTTGCCGACACCATCAACCGCCTGGTCGACTGGCTGGTGCTGCACTACGGCGACCACCTGCGCAGTGTCTCCGACCAGCTGCTGCAAGTGCTGGTCGGCCTGGAGAACCTGCTACGCCTGATGCCCTGGTGGCTGCTGTTGCTGCTGGTCGGCCTGCTCGCCTGGCACGCCAGCCGCAGCCTGCTGCGCAGTGCGGTGCTGGTCGCGCTGCTGGCGTTCATCGGCGTGCTTGGGCTGTGGGACAAACTGCTGCAGACCCTGGCCCTGGTGTTGGTCAGTACCGGCCTGTGCGTGTTGATCGGTGTGCCCTTGGGCATCCTCCTGGCCACCCGCCCGCTGGCCCGGCGGCTGCTGTTGCCGGTGCTGGATGTGATGCAGACGCTGCCGGCCTTTGTCTATTTGATCCCGGTGCTGATGCTGTTCGGCCTGGGCAAGGTGCCGGCAGTGTTCGCCACCTTGATCTATGCCTTGCCGCCGCTGGTGCGGTTGACCGAGCTGGGCCTGAGCCAGATCGACCCCTCATTGCTGCAGGCCGCCCACGGCCTGGGTGCCGGCCGCTGGCAGCGGCTGCGGCGCATCGCCCTGCCGCTGGCGCTGCCGAGCATCATGGCCGGCCTCAACCAATCGGTGATGATGGCCTTGTCGATGGTGGTGGTGGCATCGATGATCGGTGCCCGGGGGCTGGGTGAGGATGTGTTGGCAGGGATCCAGACGCTCAATGTCGGCCAGGGCGTGGAAGCCGGGTTGGCCATCGTCGCGCTGGCCATGGTGATCGACCGCATCAGCCAGGCGTATGGACGCAGCACTCGGTGATACCTGCACCGGCCTCATGCCTCCCAACTAAATAGGCATAAGAATATAAATTCTTATTCTTTTTTAACCAAATTCAATTCCGCTATAACTCTCCCAACTGTACAGCCGCCAACACCCGGCCAACTGTCTGCAGCGCAACACCCGATCAACAAACAACGCCCACAAGGCAACAGCGGCAGCGCATCAGTATTCGCAACCTGTTGATCCATAACGAATTAATATATCGGCACGACGATTGCTCAAGCAAAGTCCCCCGCTCAACAAGAACCGGAGACCTGCCCATGAGCACCCCATTGAACGTCGTAGCCCTGTCTGGCGGTACTAGCCGCCCATCTCGCACCTTGGCCCTGACCGAGGCCATCCTCGCCGAACTCGGCCAACACCTGCACATCAAGCCGCACCTGATCGAACTGGGCGATATCGCCCGGCCACTGGGTGCCGCGCTGTGGCGCAGCGAACTGCCCGAAGCGGTGGAGCAACAACTGCGTCTGGTGGAAAAGGCCGACCTGCTGGTGGTGACCACGCCCGTCTACCGCGGCAGCTTCCCCGGCCACTTCAAGCACCTGTTCGACCTGATCGGCCAGGACGCCCTGGTCGACACGCCCGTACTGCTAGCCGCCACCGGTGGCAGCGAGCGCCACGCGTTGGTACTCGACCACCAGCTGCGCCCGCTGTTCAGCTTCCTGCAGGCCCTGACCCTGCCGATCGGCGTCTACGCCAGCCAAGCGGAGCTTGCCGACTACCAGGTTTCCAGCGACGCCCTTGGCGCACGCATCCGCCTGGCCGCCGAGCGCGCCGTGCCGCTGTTCGGCGCCCATTACGCACTGCGTCAAAGCGCCTGAGGAACCGCCATGAATGCACCTTTGCATGCGGCCCGTCCGGCCCTGGCGGTAGCGCGCGAACTGGCCGCACAGTTCGCCCAGACCGCAGTGGAACGTGACGAGCGGGGTGGCACGCCCAAGGCCGAACGCGATGCCCTGCGCGACAGCGGGTTGCTGTCGCTGGTCATTCCCCAAGCCTATGGCGGCCAGGGTGCAAACTGGCATGACACCTTCGAGGTGGTGCGCGAGTTCGCCCGGGTCGACAGTTCGATCGCCCACGTGTTCGGCTTCCATCACCTGATGCTGGCCACCGTGCGCCTGTTCTCGCGCCCTGAGCAGTGGCAACCGTGGTTCGAGCAGACCGCGCGCAAGCACTGGTTCTGGGGCAACGCCCTCAACCCGCTGGACACCCGCACCGTAGTCAGGCACCTCGACGGCTGGTGCGAGTTCTCCGGCAAGAAGAGCTTCTGCTCCGGCGCCAGCGACTCGGAAATGCTGATCGCCTCGGCGGTGGACGAGCGCGCAGGCGGCAAGCTGCTGATCGCCGCGATCCCCAGTGGGCGCACCGGCATCACCCTGCACAACGACTGGAACAACATCGGCCAGCGCCAGACCGACAGCGGCAGCGCCACCTTTGAACGGGTGCGCGTCGAACACGCCGAACTGCTGCTCGACCCTGGGCCGTTGAGCACGCCGTTCGCCGCCCTGCGCCCGCTGATCGCCCAGCTGCACTTCGCCAACCTGTTCCTCGGCATTGCCGAAGGCGCCTTCGACGAGGCGCGCCAATACAGCCTGAAGGAAAGCCGCCCATGGTTCCGCTCGACGGCCGCCAGCAGCGCCGAAGACCCTTACGTGCTGCGCCACTATGGCGAGTTCTGGGTGGGCCTTGAGAGCGTGCGCCTGCTGATCGCCCGCGCCGCCCGCCAGCTCGACAGCGCCTGGGCCAAGGAACAGGCGCTGAGCGCCGAGGAGCGTGGCGACCTGGCCCTGGCCATCGGCACCGCCAAGGTCGCGGCCACCCGCCACGGCCTGGACATCTGCAACCGCCTGTTCGAGGTAACCGGCGCCCGCGCCACCCACGCCTCGCTGCGCTTCGACCGCCACTGGCGCAACCTGAGGACGCAAACCCTGCACGACCCGGTGGATTACCGCATCCACGAGCTCGGCGAGTGGGCCCTCGGCGGCAAGCGCCCCGCCCCATCCTTCTATTCCTAAGGATCGCTCATGCAACTGCTGACCCTCCCCCCGTCACCGACACTGGCTACCTCGATCAGGGCGACCGCACAGGTCTTCGAAGACCCCAGGTCGCAGGCGCTGCTCGCCCACCTGCAACAGGTCGCCCCCAGCGAGGCCAGCGTCCTGATCATTGGCGAAACCGGCACGGGCAAGGAGCTGGTCGCGCGCCACATCCACAACCTCAGCGGCCGGCGCAACGGCCCGTTCATCGCGGTCAACTGCGGTGCGTTCTCCGAATCGCTGGTCGAAGCCGAACTGTTCGGCCATGAAAAAGGCGCCTTCACTGGCGCCTTGGCGGCCAAGGCTGGTTGGTTCGAAGAGGCCAACGGCGGCACGCTGTTCCTCGACGAAATCGGTGACCTGCCGCTGCCGATCCAGGTCAAGCTGCTGCGCGTGTTGCAAGAGCGCGAAGTGGTGCGCCTGGGCTCGCGCAAGAGCATCCCGATCAATGTGCGGGTGCTGGCCGCGACCAACGTGCAACTGGAAAAAGCCATCAACGCCGGGCATTTCCGGGAAGACCTGTACTACCGGCTGAACGTGGTGACCCTGCAGCTGCACCCGCTGCGCGACCGCCCGGGGGACATCCTGCCACTGGCCCGGCACTTCATCCGCAGCTACAGCGAGCGGCTGGGTTACGGGCCGGTTGAACTGAGCCCCAAGGCCCAGGCCAAGCTGGTCGAATACAGCTGGCCGGGTAATATCCGCGAGCTGGAGAACGTCATTCACCACAGCCTGCTGACCTGCGGCGACGGGCTGGTGCAGGCGCAGGACCTGCGACTGTCCAACCTGCGCCTGGAGCGCCAGGAGGAAGCGCCCGTGAACCCTGGCGTGGACGATCTGCTGCTGCAGGCATTCAGCCGGTTGTATGAGGAGCAGCCTGGCGATTTGTACGAGAAGGTCGAGAATGCCTTGCTGCGTTCGGCGTACCACTTCTGCCATTACAACCAGGTGCATACCTCGCAGTTGCTGGGGCTGTCGCGCAACGTCACGCGCACCCGGCTGATTGCGATCGGCGAGCTGGTGGTGAACAAGCGCCGGGGGCAGGCGCCGCAAGTGCTGGATAACCGGGTGGTGCGGTTATCCATCTGAATGGTACCGTGGCCGGTACGGGCCTCTTCGCGGGTTTACTCGCAAAGTGGCCGGTACCGGCAACTCAAGAGTCAGTAACGATCGACCCCGCGATCATCCCCGACATCGTGATCGGCCCCGTCATCCGCGCCCTGCCCCGCACCGTTGTCATCGCCAGCCTCATTGGCTTCATGGTTCGCTTCGTGGTTAGCCTCATGGTTGGCTTCGTGATTGCCCCCGTCATCCGCGCCGCTGCGGCCCGAGCTGGCGCCGCCGCCATCGCCGCTGTGCCCGCTGCCGCTGCCGCTGCCACCACCTCCTCCGCCATGGCCTCCGCCGCCGCTGCCACCGCCTCCTCCGCCGTGACCACCGCCACCACCGCCACCGCCACCGCCACCATCCTTCGCATACGCGCTGGACGTACCGCCCAGCGAGTCAGGTAGCAACACTGCCGAAGCCGACAGCAGCGCGCCGATAGCCAAAGCCAACAAGCATTTCTTGAGCATGATGAGCCTCCGCTTGATCGAGATCCGTCAAGGCCTCCCGGCCGGATGTTTCAAGATATTTCTTGTAACTGAGCGTAGCCTGCCGCCCCATCCGTCACCAGGCAGTGAGCCGAATGGTCAGCCCGCCAAACGCCGGAACACCAGGCCAGACGCTCCGCACACCCCAGCGCACAACAGCATCACCATGGCAATGTCGGCCACCGAGGTTTCACTGCGCCCGTCCAGCACGGCCAACAGCCCCAGCATCACCCCGGCCAGGCTCACCGACATGGCCATGGTCAGCTGCACCGACATCGCCGAGAGCGAACTGGCAGCCGCCGAACGTTCTCCAGGCACGTCCTGGTAACTGGCAGCCCCCAAGGTCGAGAATTGCAGTGACCGCACCAGGCCTGCCGCAAACAGCACCAGCGCCATCAGCCAGACCGCGGTGTCGCGGTCGAAACCGGCACACAGGGCAATCCCCAGGGCGCTGAGCACCGCGTTGCAACTGAGCACCCGCCGATAGCCGAAGCGCCGCACCAGCGGCACAGCCAGCAGCTTCATCAACAGCGCACCCACGCCACCGCTGACCACCAGCCAACCGGCCGCCAGCGGGCTCATGCCCAGGCAGTTCTGCAACAGCAGCACGATCAGGAACGGCTGCGCCGCCGAACCCAGGCGAAACAGCCCGCCCCCGGCCTGGGCCACGCCGAAACTGCGCAGGCGCAACAGCGACAGATCGACCAGTGGGCTGGGGTGCCACCGGGCATGCAGCAGGTAACCCAAGGCGCAGGCCAGACCGCCAGCAACCAGCGCCAGCGCCCAGGCCTTTGGCAACTGCCCCAGCCCCAGCGACTCCAGGCCGAACACCAGCATGGCCAAGGCACCACCACTGAGCAGCAGGCCGCGCACATCCAGCGGCGGCACCGGCCGTGCCGGGTAGTCCGGCACATGGCGCAGGATCAGCCAGCAGCCGACCAGGCAGATCGGCAAGTTGACCAGGAAGATCCAGTGCCACGACAGCACCGTCACCAGCAGCCCACCGAGCAGTGGCCCGATCAACGGCCCGACCAGGGCCGGCAAGGCCAGCCAGGACATGGCTTGCAGCAGCTGTTCGCGGCTTGACCAGCGCAGGATGATCACCTGCCCCACTGGCGTCATCAACGCCCCCGCCGCCCCCTGCAGCATGCGCCCCAGGCACAGCTGCCAGAGCGTATCGGCCAGGGCGCAGGCCAGCGAGGCGGTGGTGAACAAGCCCATCGCCAGCAACATCACCCGGCGCGGGCGAAAGCGTTCGGCGGCCCAGCCACTGACCGGCACGCACAGTGCCAGGGCAAGCATGTACAGCGACACCACCAGGTTCATGCGCAGCCCCGGCTCGCCGAAGTCCGCGGCCATCTGCGGCAAGGCAGTCATCACCGCCGTGCTGTCGAGCAGCTCCATGAACAGCGCGGCGCCAATGATCACCGGCACCTTGGGGCTTTGCAGGTGGCCGGCCAGCAGGGCCGGCTGGGCGGTCAAAACAGCCCCGACACAGGTGGGCGGGTGCCTTTGAGCTGCCAGGCACCGACCACTGCTGCCTTCCACTGGCGCGGGTTGTGGTTGGCCACGGTGCGCGCGTTGCGCCAGTGCCGGTCAAGGTTGTGCTGGCGGCCGGTGGTGGAGGCGCCACCGACGTCGAACAGGGTTTCAGCCGCCTTGAGCGCCAGCTCGGCGACCAGGTACTGGGCCTGCGCAACCTCAATGGCGGCCTGTTCTACGGCGGCCTCATCCAGCTGCGCCAGCCAAGCCCTGTCGATCGTCGCTGCGGCCTTGAGTACCAGCGCCTCGGCGCCATAAGCGCGGGCAGCGATATCGCCTACCGACAGCTCCACATACGGGTCATCCACTGAACGGCTGGCCGTGCTGTGCTTGATTGGCCGGGCATGCTCGCGGGCGAAACGCGTGGCATCAGTCAGTGCGTTGCGGGCGATGCCGGCCAGGACGGTGCCGAGAAACAGCTGCAGGAACGGCGTGACGATCGTGCGCTTGCCCTCCTCCACGGTACGCGTGCGAATCTCGCTGGCCTCGACCCGCACATTGCGCAGGTGCGTGGTGCCACTGGCCGTCAGGCGCTGGCCCATGGCATCGAAATCGTCGACCAATTCCAGGCCCTCACGGTCACGCGGCAGGATGAACGACACGGGTTGCTCATCCTCATCCAATGCCACCGCGCTGACGTAATCGGCGAACAAGGCGCCGGTGCTGTAGAACTTGCTGCCGTTGGCGCGGTAGTGCTCGCCGTCACGGACCAGGCGTGCCGCAATGGCGCCGTTGGCCCCGCCCAGTTCCCAGCCGGCGTTGCCGATCACGGCGCCTTGCAGGTAACGGGCAAACCAGCGTTCACGCTCCTGCTCGGCGCCCTCGCCCTGGGCGACCAGCAGGCCTTCGACGAAAGCGAAGCCCGGGCGCAGGGCCTGGGCGACGTTGGAGTCGACCGCGGCGATCTGCAACAGCAGTTCGATCACATCGCTGACGGCGCCCCCAGGGCCGCCGTAACGGGTAGGGATCCGCACGGTGTAAAGCCCGGCTGCCGCGAGCTGGGCGATGGCTTCATGAGGCAGTTGGCGTTCGCGTTCGCGCTGTACGGCGCCTGCGCCGATGGCGGGCAACAGGGCAAGGATGCGGGCCTTGAGCTGCGCAACATTGGTCGCCGGAGCCTGGGTTGGGAAACGTTGGAAAGTGGTCATGGTTCAGTCCTTTAGATGGCGATTTTCCACAGGCGGGTTTCGTCGAACAGGTCGAAGGCTTCGTGTTCCAGGTCCAGCGGCGGCACCACCAGTTCGGCGCCGCTGCCGGGCAGGCGCGGTACCGCGCCGAGCAGCCGTTGGGTGTATGCGTGGGCCGGTCGCTCGAACAGTTGCTCGACCGGCGCCTGCTCCACCACCTGGCCGTGGCGCATCACCAGCACGTCGTCGCTGACATGACGGATCACCCCCAGGTCATGGGAAATGAACAGGTAGGCCAGGCCCAGTTCGTCCTGCAGGTCGGCCAAGAGGTCGAGCACCTGGGCCTGCACCGACACATCCAGCGCCGAGACCGGCTCGTCACAGATGATCACCTTCGGCTCACTGGCAATCGCCCGGGCGATGGCCACGCGCTGGCGCTGGCCACCGGACAGCTGCAATGGCCGGCGCTGGGCAAGGTCCGCCGGCAGGCGCACCTGATTGAGCAGCACAGCAATGCGTGCCGGTCGGGCCGCCGTTTCGACACCGGCCACCTGCAAGGCGTCATCGAGAATCTGCGCTACGCTCCAGCGCGGGTCGAACGAGCCCAGCGGGTCCTGGTAGATCACGCTGATCTCCCGACGCAACGGCCGCCGTGTTGCTTCGCTGACGGCATTGGCCGGGCGGTTCCACGGCTGGCCGCGATACAGCACTTCGCCCTGGTCGGGCTGCAGCAGGCCGAGGGTGATGCGTGCCACCGTGGTCTTGCCCGAACCGGACTCGCCGACGATACCCAGGGTGCGCCCGGCGCGCAGGGTGAAATCGACCCCCTGCACCACCTGGCGCAACAGGCCATCCGGGCCGAGGTAGCGCTTGCCCAGGCCGCGGCCTTCGAGCAGCACGTCGCTGTGCGCACGTGCCCGTGGCTCGCGGCGCACACCTGCCCGCTCCGGCGACAACCGGCTGCCACGCGGATGCTCGGCCGGCACTGCCGCCAGCAAGGCCTGGGTGTAGGGGTGGCGTGGCTGGCGCAGTACCTGCTGCATCGGCCCCTGCTCCACCACTTCGCCGTGGCGCAGCACCACCACGTCGTCGGCCAGCTGCGCGACCACCGCCAGGTCGTGGCTGATGATCAGTAATGAGGCGCCACGGGCCTTGATCTGCTGAAACACCTCGAGGATCTGCGCCTGCACCGTGGCATCCAGCGCGGTGGTCGGCTCGTCGGCGATCACCAGCGCAGGGTCCAGGGCCAGGGCACTGGCAATCAGCGCACGCTGGCGCAGGCCACCGGACAACTGCCCAGGGCGCTGTCGAGCGCGCAACTCGACGTCGGGCACGCCAACCCGCTCAAGCAGCTCATGCACCCGTGTCGCACGCGATTGGCGGTCGCCGTACTGATGCGTCTGCAGCACTTCAAGAATTTCCTTGCCCACGGGACGCAGTGGGTCGAGTGACACCAAGGCATCTTGCAGCACGAAGCCGATGTCCTTGCCACGTACCGCACGCCACTGGCGTTCGCTCAAGTCGAGCAGGTCATGCCCGGCAAAGCTCAGCTGCCGGGCGCTCACCTGGGCCTTGGCGCCGGCCAGGCCGACCAGGCTGCGGGCACTGACGCTCTTGCCCGAACCCGACTCACCCACCAGCGCCACGCATCGGCCTGGTTGCAAGGTGAAGGACAGCTCACGCACCACGCTGCGGCCTGCGAAGGCCACGTTCAGGCCTTCGACGATCAAGGTCTTGTCGCTCATGGCAGGCGCCCCTCCAGGCGTTGTTGGATGTAGCGGCCAGTCACGGTCGTGGCCAAGGTGGTGAGGACGATGAACAGGCCGGGGAAGAACGTCAGCCACCAGGCATTGGCAATGAAGTCGCGGCCCATGGACAACATGGTCCCCCACTCCGGCGCTGGTGGCCGTGCACCCAGGCCGAGGAAGCTCAGCGCCGAGGCCCAGACGATGGCCTGGCCGACGCCCATGGTCAGCGTCACCACCAGCGGCCGCATCGCGTTGGGCAACAGCTGACGCAGCACAATGCGCGAAGTCGGATGCCCCAACGCACGCGCCGCCTCGATGTAACCGGCATTGCGCACCGCCAGTACCTGGCCACGCACCATGCGCGCATAACCCGGCGCGCCGCCCAGCCCGGTGGCGACGATCAGCGGACCGACACCGCTGCCGAACACCGCCACGAACAGCAGCGCCAGCACCAGGCTGGGGAAGGCGAACAGCACTTCCAGCAGCCAGCCCAGCGCACGGTCCACCCGCGCCCCGCCAAGGCCACCGAGCAAGCCGAGGGTGATGGCGATGGCCATGGAGATGGCCGTGGCCGCGACGCCGATCAGCAGGCTTTGCCGCGCGCCGTGAATGATCCGCGCAAAGATGTCACGGCCCGACTGGTCAGTGCCCAGCCAGTGCGCCCAGCTCGGCGGCTGAAAGGCGTCACGGGGGACGATGGCCAACGGGTCGATGCGAGTAAACAGCCCCGGCAGCAGCGCGGCCAGCAGCAAGGCGAACAGGAACAGGATCGCCAGGCTGGCACCCAGCGGCGGCAGCTGCAGTTGGCGCTGCCGGCGCAACGGCGCGAGGGTTCGATCAAGGGTCAGGTCAGTCATGCTGCAGCCTCCTGTTGCCGCGGGTCGATCCACTGGTACAGCAGGTCGACCAGAATGTTCGCCAGTACATAGCCAGCCGCCACCACCAGGCTGACACCGATCACCAGGGGCATGTCCTGGGCCTGCACCGCCTGGTACAGCTGGCGGCCGATGCCCTTGCGCGAGAAGATCACCTCGCACACCACCGCACCGCTGATCAGCGCGCCGATGGCCCAGCCCGACAGCGAAACGCCTGGCAGCAAGGCATGGCGCAAGGCGTGACGGAAGCGCACGGCGAGGTCGCTGAGGCCCCGGGTGCGGGCAGTCAATACGAAGGGTTGTTCGAGGGTCAGCTCAAGGGATTCGCGCGTGACCTGGGCAATGAACCCGGCCAGCGGAATCGCCAGCGAGAACGCCGGCAGCACCAGGCTGGCAACGCTGTCGCTACCTGCGGGCGGGAACCAGCGCAAGCCGAAGGCGAACACGGCCAGCAGCACCACGCCGAGCCAGAAGTGCGGCAAGGCTGCGCTGAGGGTTTCGGCCAGCGAGGCGATGCCGCCCACCAGCCTGCCACGCCCGGCAGTTATCACCGTCAACAGCAGGACCAAGAGCCAGGCCAGTCCCAACGCGGCGATGGTCAGCTCCAGTGTCGCCCCACCCTGCTCGGCCAGCACGCGGGTGACCGGCAGGTGCTGCGAGTACGACACGCCGAGGTCGCCTTGCAGCAACCTCCCCAGGTAAAGCAGGTACTGCACAGCCAATGGCTGGTCGAGGCCGAATTCCACACGGGCAGCCTCGATGGCTTCCGGTGTCGGGTTGGCGCTGGGGCCACCGAGGATGGCCAGCACCGGGTCGCCCGGCATCAGGCGCAGGGCAAAGAAGGTCAGGCTTGCCACCGCCCACAGCACCAGCACACCGCCGCCCAGGCGGATGGCAGCGCGCCGGCCCAGGGCGGCCAGGCGTTCGCGGCGCGGGTCGGTCACCGCGAGTGTCGTCGTACTCATTTGTTCACCCATGCGTCATAGAGGTAGGTCACCGCCAGCGAAGGCTCCAGGCGCACGCCGTGGGCGGTCTTGTAGATGCCCAGGCGTGTGCTTTGCGGGTAGGTGGTGAGTTGCAAGTACTGCGCGGCGGCCTGTTGTTGCGCCTTGAAGTAACGCTGGCGGCGCTGGTCGGCGTCCTGGGTGGCCAGGGCGCTGTCGAGCAACGCGTCATAGTCTTCGTCGGCGTAACCGGAGGAGTTCTGGTGATAGCCGCCGACCCCGGCCGGCTGCACGAAGGCAGTGGTGAAGATGATGCGCAGTACGTCGGGGGTGTTGGTGTTCCAGTAGCCGGTGCGGATGTCGTAGTCCCAGGCGGCCTGGCGGGCGGTGACCTGGGCATCGCTCATCTGGTCGAGCACCAGCTCCAGGCCGGCCTGGCGAGTGGTGGCTTGCACCTGTTCCCACAAGGTCAGCTCCGAGGGTGGCGTGCGCGCGCCGATCAGCACCACGGCACGCAGGCGCTGGCCGTTCTTTGTGCGGTAGCCCTCACTGTCGCGGCTGGTCCAGCCGGCTTGGTCGAGCAATTTGGCGGCACGGGCCGGGTCGTAGTCCTGGCTGTGTTCGAAGTCGCCGCTGTAGAACGGTGTGGCGATGCTCAGCGGGCCACCGGCGCGGGGGAACTCGCCGAAGTACACGCTCTTGAGCGCCCCCTCGACATCGGCGCTGCGCACGAAGGCCTCGCGCACGCGGATGTCGTCGAAGGGTGCGCGGCGCAGATTGAAGGTGCCGTTGGTGGGGTTGCCGGGGCGCTGGGCGATGATCAGGTCCACGTCCGGGTTGCGCCGCGCGGCTTCGTGGGACTCTGGCGGCAGCGCTTCGATCACGTCGACTTCGCCGGCCTGCAAGGAGGCAAAGCGCACCGAGGGTTCCTGGATGAACTTCCAGACGATGCGGTCGAGGTAGGCCGGGCCTTGGTGCTGGGCGGTCGGTGGCGCCCAGTTGTAGTCCGGGTTGCGCACCAGCTCCACCTGGTTCTGCCGGTCCCAGCGCGCCACCTTGAATGGCCCGCTGCCCACCGGGCTTTCGCAGTTCTGGTCGCGGCTGCGCAGCAGCGCGGTGGGTGACTGGATGCCGAGGAAGCCCTGGGCCAACACTTCGAGGAAGGCCGCATAGGGCGTCGCCAGGGTGACCTCTGCGGTGTAGGGGTCAATGATCCTGGTGCCGCGGTACTGGCGGATATAGCCGCCCGCGGTGCTGGACTGGGTCTTGGGGTTGGCCATGTGGTCGAGGTTGGCCTTGACCGCCTCGGCGTTGAAGGGGGTGCCGTCGGTGAAGTGCACGTCGCGGCGCAGGTGGAAGGTGTAGCGCAGGCCGTCCGGGGAGACTTCCCAGCTTGTGGCGAGCCAGGGGCCGATCTGGCCTTGGCTGTCCATCGACACCAGCGAGTCGAGGTATTGCTGGGCGACGAATACCTGGGGCATGTCGCCGGCCACATGCGGGTCGAGGCAGGTGGGTTCGCGGTCAGTGGCGTAGACCAGGGTGCCGCCCGGTTGCGGCGTGGTGCTTTGCGCGGTGTGCTGCTCGGTCTTTCCGCAGCCGAGCAAGGCCAGTGCGGTGCAGAGCGGGATCAGGGGGAGAATGGGTGTGTTCAAGGGCGCTCCTGCGGGGACTGGGCTTTGGGAGGCCTGTTGCAGGAGTTGTGCCGGGTTCAAGGGGTTGATTTTGTTGGGGTTTGACGGGGGTTTGGTGCTGGGGTGGGGGCAAAGTGCTTCGGGGGTGTTTGTGGGGCAACAGTGTTCACCGGAGGAGGGATTACGCCTGCGAGTTCCTCCTCAGACTCTCGCAAAGAGCCTGGCTTCTCTCGCCTGAAGACGGCGAAATCGGTTATGCGGGTGAGCACCCACTATTTGCCCCCTTTTGCCTACCGAAATGGCGATAAAGTGTTTTTTACCTTTGAAGTTGACTTGGTAAACCGGACGAGTGGGATTTCCCTCCCCTTCCACTATGTTTCCTGCAGCGAGTGCTTCGAGCAATAAGACCGGCAGATCCGTCATGGCAATACCTGCGTCCATGAAGTCTTGCTCATGTCTCCTCACTACATGATTCAAACCCATGCCCTTGCCTTTGGTGAGGTAGAACACCTTATTACCGTGCACGTCAGGACTGGGGCGCTCGCCTGCGCCGATTACCTGCACGCCCTCTTCAACACTCATTGTCAGCTTACTCAGGTACCGGACCATTTCCGTCGGGTCAGTTGTGTATCTCTTGCCCTGCCCGCCTCCAGGACTATTCGGCGGCTGGGTGGACGCTCGGGACAAATTCGAAGTTGAGGATCCACGTGAAGAACGTGAAGCGACTGTAGAAAAACCATCATTGTCTTCTTCGTGCGCGAGGGCTGCTTGCATGGACGCCTTTTTCGCCTCGCGCTTTTTCTTGCCGGGCTTGCCTGGCTTGCGATCAACAGCTGTTTCTGCGGCCGGCTCGATCATTCTGGATGATGATGCGGCCTCCTCAGGCGTTTCAGACTCATCCTGGTTGGGCTCTCCCTGTGCTGGCGCTTTGGGCGTGAGTGGCCGTCCTTGGTCCATCAGACTTCTCATACCTCTGACCAGAGACTCAGGTGAGTACATCAAACCCTGTTCATCAACCCGCACTACCGGGTTATTCAGAACCATGCAGAAAAGATTGAGCCCATCGACCGTGCCTGCCGGGTCTGCACTCAACCAGCAGCCAAACGCTGACAGGTAGTAACGCCATCCGTAGTAATACAACCCTGTCGCATCAAGTTCCTTGCCCGAGTAGCGCAAGGTTCGTTGCTGCAGGTTGTCGATTTCAACGCTGCCCTCATCACTCCCGGTCGTTTCACCGTAGGGCGCGTACTCTTGGCGAGCCACCACCCTGCCAAGCGCATCGGTTTCGCCGCTGCTGCTGCCCAGGTGGTCGGTGAACCCATACCGCAGCTGATACTCACCGTTCAGGGGCGAATGTATCCAGCGCACGCCGGCGTGTTCAGTGATAACCACCTGTTTCTGCAATTGCCCATCGAGCTGCCGGCTACGCGTTTCGCAGCCGCCCGCATAGGTGACGAGGGTGGTCTGCAACCCTTGCGCCAACTTCAGTGTGGTGACCTTGCGCGTACGAGTGCCGCCGTCGGCATAGTGGAAACGCTCCACGTCATCTTCACCCTCGGCACGCCTGACCAGGCTGACCTGGCGCAGTTGGTTGTCCGCCTGCCAGCTCAAAGGCCTGCCATCGGCCAGGGCTTTCTGCAAACCGCCAGGCACAAACCCGGTTTCCGGTGTCAGCTCGTGCCCCTCAGGCATCGCACGATTGCTCTGCTTGGACACCATCCGCTTGCGGCTGCGCGAACCGGCCCCACCGTTGTGGCTGAGCACGATCAAGTTGTCGCCATCATCGTAGGTGTAATGCTCGGTGTACTTGCTCCAGGCATTGCCCCCCTTGCGGTCCGCAGCCGAGAAGGCCGGCGACCAGATGCCGCTTACTTGAATGCGCTCTCTACCGCTGGCCGAGACCAGGCGATACAGCGTGTCGTAGCCGTATTCACGCAGGCCATCGGCGCGTGTGTTGCGATGCCAGGTCGGGGAGGCGCCCTGATCGTCCAGGCTGAGGATATTGCCAACCGGGTCGTAGGTGTAGTGCAGGTCACTGATCTCCAGCTTGCCCTGTGGATGATCACCGCGGCGGTAGGTTCGATGGCGACTCAGGTACTGGGAACGGGCCGAATAGGCATAGGTATCGGTCACATCGTTGCCTGCCGTTTGCGACAACGGCACGCCATCCGCGCGCCGTTGCACGGCCTTGAGCACCAGGGTTTCACCTGCACCCTGCCCCATCCAGGTTTGTGCTACCGCACCGCTGACGTCGTAGACCGATCTCGTGCTGACGCCCACTGCATTGACTTGCTCAAGGCGCGCTCCGACGGCATCCATACGGTTGATCACGCGCAGGGGCGGCTCCAGTTCCTGCTCGCTGCTGCCCGCCCAGTCAGGCTGTTGCGCCTGCGGGCGCAACAATTGCTGGCATGTCTCAAGGGCCCGGCCGCCCAGTGAAAGCGAGTGGGTGTACATGACCCCGGCATTGTCGAAGTGCGCGACACATTCGCCCGCCAGGTTGTGGCTCCGGCGCGCCGCCAGCGGCTCGCCATAGTCCAGGCGCTCACGCTGACGTTTCACATCGCCCGCCGCCTGTTCGCAAACCTCGACCAAGCGCCCGCCGGCACTGTCGTGTTCATACGCGTGCGCCAGGACCGTGCCTTGGGCATTGCTTGCCCACAGCGCTCGGCCGGCGCTGTCCGTCAACGCCAGGGTGGCGTCAGCGTCGACTGTGTGCAGCCTTAGCGTTTGCCCGTCAAGGCCCTGCACGGTGGTGGCGTCAGCCAGCACTGGCGCGTCGGCCGCTGCCTTTAGCGGTCGGGCGCCGAACTGGCAGCCGGTGCGCGACAGTGGATCAATGACCGTGCGCACGGCCAGCCAGCGCATGGGCTGTGCTGCGTCCGGCTGGCGCAACAGGTGCAACGCCCGCACCTGAATGCCGCTGCTGGCGACGACGGCCACCTCTGGCGTGCCAGCATGCAGGGTGGGTAACGATAGCTCGCTCATGCGCTTCGTCCACACTCAGTGCAACGTCCGCCGGGCCCTGTCCCGCGCCAGTTCGATGACCTCGGCCCAGGTGTCGTTCTCGTCCTCCGACACGGTGAACCAGGGATACACCTGCACCCGCCGCTCGTAGTTCGCCCACTGGCCTTCCACGTCCTCGCCGTTGGCGCACACCACCTTGTATTCACGGCCCAGCGCATCGTAGTAGTGGGTGTCGGCGTAGATGCCCTCGCGCGCACTGTCGTCGCTGACCCAGCGCCAGTCATCGAGGTAGAACGGCAACCACACGCGCACCGCCTGGCCTTTGTTGTCGAACTCGGTCTTGCCGGTCACCGCCCAGCGCACCGGAGTGTCCTTGACGACGGCCTGGCCCTGGCCATCGGTTTGCAGGCCGCCGGCCTCGGTGCGCACGAAGGCTTCACCCGACGGATTGAGGATGGCCGTCTGCAGGACCTGCCCGCCCCCATTGAGCACCACCTTGACCCTGACCTGCTGCTCCTCGTCGCTGTCATACCGGTCGGTCTGGATCTGGATCACGTAGGGTGGCGTGCGCCCCTCCATCATCGACGGCACCGATACCCCATCGCGGCGCAAGCGCTCGGCATCTCGGCGCCAGGCCAGCTCACCGCAACGCCTGCTGCTGTCGGTGCTGCCATCGGCCTTCAGCGCCAACGGCATCCAGCTGTCGGCCACGACAGTGAACGCCTGGGCCACCGGAACCTCCTTGCTCTTATTGAGTGCCACCGCGGCCTCGACCGTGGCAGGTGGGTCGAAGGGCACGTCCGGGGTGTAGCCGCTCATCACCGCCTGATCACTGCCTCCAGGGGTTTCAGTGCCGTAGAAGCGGGTATGCCGGACCCGGCCCAGGGCATCGAGCTCGACGGTGCTGGTGTTGTCGTTGGCATCCTTGATCTGGATCGGCGTGAGGAAGCGCCAGTCATGCGCCTCGACCGTGGTGGTCAGGCCGGCGGCGTCGGTGACCAGACGCAGCGCCAGGCCATGGGCGGTGTATTCCAGCTGGCTGGGCCCGGTGACCGTGTTCTCTTGCACCGTCCTGGGCAGCCAGAACAGCTTGCTGTCATGGTAGTGGCTGATGCCATGGTGGCCGCAATAGGCTTCCTCGACCAACGGCTCGCCCGGGATGCCCGGTACGCCGATATCCTCGGGATCGTGGGGGTCTGCCAGCTCCGGCGCGTCCGGGGCGCGGCTCATGGCGACATAGCCGCCGCGCTTGAGCAACTCAGGCAGCGTCTCAGCTTGCACGCGCTGGTTGAGCAGCGCCTGCACAGCGGCCAGCCAGGTTTGGTTGGCCTGTGGCAACGGCACGTCATCCGCGCCCGGTTGCAGGGCGTTCAGCACGGCACGCCAGAGTACGGGGGTAGCGTCGGCGCGTGCCAGGGCTGCATCGGCGTTGCCGTGCAACAGGTTGAGGGTCGTGCCGCCCTCCTCCTCATGGCTGGCAAACCAGGTCAGCACCGCCCACAGTGCCGTATCCGGCACGCGGCTTTGCTTGTATACCGCCGCCTGCAGGCCGTCGGGCAAGTGCGCCGGGTCGGCATCCAGCAGGCGCAGGCGCAGGGCATCCACTGAAATCACCGATTTCAAGGCTTCACGCAATATGCCACTGGCTGCTTTATCGTCTGGCGCAGTCTTCAGGTAGGCAAGCAATACCGGGTAAAGCGACGTGCCCTCGGCCAGGGCTGGCAGGCGTTGGCGCACCCGTTGCAAGACCTCTGGATGGTTGTCCGGGGAGTTCAATGCTTGCCTTACAAGGTCGTGCAAGGTCTGTTCGAACGTCGGGCGCAGCACGTCCAGCGAAGCCTTGTCGAGCATCGCGGTGCGGCTATAGGCCACCAGCGCCTGAGGTGACGGCACGTTGGCCACGCCAGTGCCTTTGGCATCGCGCCAGACCACTTTTTCGTAGCCCGCCAAGGTGGCCTTGCCCGGGTCGGCCAGCGGCAGGCCTTTTTCCAACAGGTACTCAAGGGTGAAACCACCCGCCGGCTCATCGCTGGCGGCAAGGCGCACCACATCCTTGCGCTGCGTGTCGGGCAGGCCGATCACCCAGCTGTCGTCGTCGACCAGGTTGTGCACCGTGGTGCGCGTGAGATTGACCCAGCAATCGTATTGCTGGGGGTCGCAACTGGCGGTGATCAGGCCTTCGGGCAATGCCTTCGGATAGATCGCCCGGTCTCGCTCCTCGGCCTCGAGCGCCCCTGGCGAGAGGCGCCGCGGGTAATGGATGCTCACGCTTTCCAGCACCGTGCCGTAGGCATCCTGACGCAGCACGATGTCCTGCTTGATCTGCGGGTCTTCAGGGGTGCGTTCGCAGGTGATGGCCAGGGCCTGCACCGGTGTCACCAGCGCCGCCGGGCGCAGCGGGTCGGCCGTCGGGCAGGCGCGCACCTGCAGGCGCGGGCGTGCCACGCTGTAGGGCCGGTCGGCACGGGCGTGGCCATCGTCACCGTAGACTTCCACACGCATCGGCTGGCCGCGCAGGGCGCGGAACAGCCACGCTCGTTCATCCGGCCCAGGCTCGTAGGCCTGCTCGCCCTCGTCCTGCCATTGGGTAAAGCGCACCGCGCCAGGATCGAAGCCATGTTCGGCTTCGGTATAGGCGCCCAGGGCGAATTGATCATGGGCCTCGATACCGCAATAGAACCAACTGCACGTGCGCGCCGGCGGCGATAGGTGCGCGGCGCCCTGGCTGGCCAGGGCATGGGTGTCGGTCTGCTGCAACCGGGTGAAACCGGCGAACTCGCGTTCCTTGCCGTCCCATACGCCCCCCAGGTAAGTGCTCTCGCTGCCCAAGCGAAGGCCGGTGATAAGGTTGTATCGGGTAATCTTGCTGACCGTATGCACCGGGAACGGCAGGTAGCTGACCGGGGTCTTGCCGGTGGCCTCGATCACCGCCGCCTTTTCGTCCAGCCAAGCCTGCGCCGAGCTGCGATAGGCCAGCTCCGTGCAGCTGCCGGCATTGTCCAGTACGGTTTCCAGCAACCAGGGGCGCTTATCGTTGAAACGGTACAACCAGCTGCACGGCTCCAGGTCTTTGCCATGGTGAAGGCAGGTCAGCAGCAGGTCTGCCGTACCCTGCCCGAGGATATCGGCAACCTGCAGGTAACACTCTGTATCCAGCGTCACACCTGGTGGCGCGGGTATGAACGCGCCCTCCTGGTAACGGTTGCCGCTCTGGCTGACGAACACACGGATGCCATCGGGCTGCAGGTAAAGAATGTCGGTGGTGCCAGCACCATCGGTATCGGCCAGGAACACCCTGGAGGCATTGAAGTCTTCCACTTCGAAACCGGCAATCGCGATGGCGTCGGCGAAACGGCCATGGCCCAGCGACGGCCACAGGGTCACGCCCTGGCCGGTGATGCGCACCAGGTGCGCCTGGCCACTGCCGGCAGGGTCGGCGAAAGCCACCAGTTGGTGCTCGGAAGGCTCCAGCGAGGGCAACGGTTCGTCCCCGTCATACCCTTGATTAAGCGCGGCCAACCAACCTGCGGTGCCGTTGGAGGGGTACAGCCGGACACTCCTTGGCCCCAGCGCGCGGAACAGCACGACATCCTGCTGGCTGTTGCCAGTCAGGTCGGTCATCCGCGCATGGGGGTGGTTGAACTCGGTCGGCAAGGCGCTCAACGGCACCAGGCCGCCCCAGGTGCCATCGGGCGCCAGGGTGAAACTGCCCCGCAAGCCCGCGGTGACCAGCCATTCCGGGCGACCATCGCTGTCCAGGTCCATCAAGGTACCTGTCGAGCTGTCTGGCTGGATACGCAGGGTTTGGGGTGCGCCCCAGGTGATCTCATCCTGCTGAGCACCTGGCCGCCGTTGCGGTACCCGGTAGTACCAGGCGCCCTGGTCGAGGTACAACAGGCCGGGAATCCCCTCGCCATAGAGGTCGGCCAATTGCCAGGCCGGCGACCAGAAGCCGTCGAGCGCCTCCAGCGGCTCCCACACCGGCTTGTCACGCCCTGGCCGGCTCAGCGCGAATTCCAGCGGCGGCATGTGGCTGCTGGCTTCATGGGTAATCTGTTGCACCTGGGTCAGCACGCTGGCGACCGCACTGCTGTCGTATTGCAGGTGCAGGCGCGCGACCAAGGTCGGTGTGTCGTCGTCCGTGCCCGCCATGCGCGCCGTACGGTGCCACAGCAACACATCGCGGCACAGGCGGCGCACACGCACATTGAAGCCGTAGCGCCAGAACGAGAAACGGTCCTCGCGCAGCGGCCAGGGTTGTTTGGTATCGAACGGAGGGGGTGCGCCAGTGTCGGCGCCGCGTTCGCCGTAATCGAACAGGGTAAAGGTGAGGAAATCGCGTTCTTCGAAGGCGCCCTGCGGGATCAACAGGGCATCCGAGGGCGTGACGTTCATGGCGTGGACTGACGCCGGGTACACATGCGTGACCTGCGGATGAGCAGCCCGTTCATCGTCGCTGCAACCCTGCTCATCTTCCCCGCGATAGCGGTACACCACATGCTCGCCGCGGGTGGACACGGTCTCTTCCAGGTACCAGCAGGCCACATGCTGCGCCTGGGCCGGGTCTTGCAGACGGGCCGATGGCGACCAGCCGTACAGCGACAGGCTGCCATCGCCGGGGTAATGCAACCAGAAGCCTGCCGGTTGTTCGCCACTATTGTCCACCCAGTGTTCCAGGCGCTCTGCCGCGCTGCCGCGGCGCGCACGCCACGGCGTCACGGTGTACTTGCCCAGCTTGCCCTGAGCCCTCCACCTGGGTGCCCACGTGTTACTCCCCCGAGTGCTGCCATCGGGCAAGGTGTCGGCCTGGCGAGATGCCCCGGCCTGGCGGATCTCCTCCCCCGACGGGCCGGCCAGGCGGTCGCTGGCATCGTACTTCGGGAAGCCGAAACGGGTCATGCGCACCACCGCCGGCAACGGGCAATCCCAACCGGCGCCAAATGCGCCATTGCCGCCGCCGGAGGAATATTGCAGGTTCAGATCGGCGGACAGGGCGCGGCCGGCGGGCGATGGCAAAGGCAGTTGCCAGCTGGCGGCGCCATCCGGTCCACCGGCGGAGAGCATGCCGCCGCCGATGGAGACGGTGCCACCGCCTTTGGGGAGTGCAGGGGCGGTGAAAAATGATGCGCTACCGCCTTCTAAGTCCATGGAAGTAGAGCGAGCGTGTTCTGACATAGGGGCAGTACCTGATTGTGTCAGCCAAATTATCTAACGTCTACTGTAAACTCAATCGCACTCGGATATTCATAAACCAACTCCCCACCCATATAAATAGCGAAGGCGACATCTACATAGCCCAATTTTGTACGGTCAGTGATATTGACAGTAAGAAAACAGGTATGCACATCCGGCCGATCAAAACCTCTTATCCCTACATTACTTTGCCTGCTGAGCCAAACTTTAACTTCAGCACCTACAGCCAGCAGGCCATCAATCCCCTTCAACTCAATCTTCGACGTTTCGTACTCCTTGACTCTTTGCTTATAAAAAATCAGCTGAAGGCCGTTTAAGTACAAGCCCAAATCATTACTCATCACCCCACTGAGCGTCATGATCGTACCGACAGACGCCGGACTGTCATAAAGCCGATTATTAAACACCACAGGGTGCGCACTTGAACGGTCCTCATCTGGCGCTATAACGTCCCATCCCAGTGTCGTCCCTTCGACCAGGTCTACACCCTCAAGGTCGGGCGGCGAAAAAGTGGCTTTCGGAAAATACCCTGTGTGTTGTGACTCTATATGGATTTTCTCACCCGCCAACGGACTCCCAACTGGACACTTAACTTTAAAATACTGGCTCACTGTCTGCTTCGGTTTCAAGATCCTGGTATCACGCGTAATCTCGAGTGCGTCCTCCAGTCTTTCCGGCAAAACGAAGTACTGAGTATCCTCTATCCCTTTATCGATCCCTTCTAGATAAAAGCCCATCTTCAGCCGTGTGCTGCGTGCTGGAATAGTCAACTCCCAGGTGGCGCCTGACGCAGTCAATTCCTGCCGTATCGTTTTAGCTGGTTTAGAAGGCACCTCAACATCGAAATAATTGAACCAGGCCTTAAACCCTGTCACCGGACTACCGGGTTTCGGCCGGAGTATGGCCTCAACCTTTTTACCCAGCGGCAATAATAAATCCTCACCACTGACCAGCTTACCATTGATAACCAGCTCCGCTTCGTCATCGAGTTTGTCTGACACCAGCAAGAAATCATTGGTCTCCAGGGAAGACTTACCATCGTCAAGACTCACCGACAAGGCGAACTTCCCACTATTAGCTTCACCCCATACATCCCATTCATACTTGCCATCAATCAAATCAAGCGACTTACCGTAACCAGGCCTCGCCGCCATATCACTCTGTGAAATCCCCCCCCGATGTACGAATCCCAACTCGGCAGGAATTTTGAGTGTCTTCAGCGGACTGTTTGCCTTGGGTCGCACGCGTAGGTGCTCCAGTTGCGTGCGTTGCGGAACATGATTAGTCATTTCCCAATCGACTTCATCTGCCAAATTACGAGACAACAACGCGCCCCCCTGCATTTCAACCGGGTCGGCATATTCATCGACGCTGAACTTCAAACCAAAGGTGCCACTGGCCTCTTTTCCGGTCAGCGACCAAGTCGCGCCACTCGCAGTCATGTCCTGCCCGTATCCGTACTCCGGTTTCGCAGTCATATGCTCCTTGGCAAGCGTCCCAGCGACAAAGGTAATCCGCGCTTGTAGCGATGCATCGGCGATCGGACTCCCAGCTTTGGGCGCGAGCCTGACCTCTTGCGCCAACCCGCGGTAGAACAGGTTGTTGGTTTAAGGTGACTGGCCCCCCACTATCAGTTCCATTTCGTCATCCAACTTCGTGGACAACAACACAGCCTTGGCCAACGACACCGGTTCACCGAACCCTTCAAGGCTAACACTCAGCCCAAAAGTACCGCTGACAGCCCCGCCCGTGAGCGACCACGACCACGCGCCCCCCATCCGAGCATTCTCAGCACCAAATTCTGGATCGGCCGACATGTGAGGTTTTGCCACGCTGCCATCGACAAATGTCAGGGTAGCCTTTAGCGCCGGCATGCGCTCAAGCGGGCTGCCAGGCTTGGGAACCATGCTGAAAACCTGAGGCTTGCCGCGCCAGAACAGAGGCGGTTTTTGCGCAATGATACCTGCCACTTTGAAGTCGACTTCATCCGCCAGGTTCGCCGACGTCTGCCCGCCTTTCAGCGAAAATGGCACGTTCAAACCCGCCGCGAAGGCATCCAGGACGAACGACCCTCGACCCTCACCGCTGCTGATCGTCCATTCCAGCCCCTCTGCCGGCATGACCATAGCTTCCTTGGGAGCAAAATCGATGCCCAGTTTCTCTGCACTTTCTTCTTGGGAGCGCAGCGTGATCGCCTTGCCGATGAAGTAATCACCTTTCGGTTTGAGCAGTAGCTTATTGCTTCCAGAGCCAAGCTTCAGATGCAGCCCAAGGTCTTTTAAGTCCACCGGCTTGCCGTTGAGCCACACCTCCACTTCATCGGCCCAAGGGCTGCTGGCAAATACACGAATCTTCTGGTTTTTTTCGCTTGAATAGCCTTCCAGGCTTGTGCAAATTGCCGTTATCTCAGCTTCGTTGCCGGTACCCTCATCACCCTTCTGGGCCGTGTACTTCACTAGCACCTGGCCACGTTCATCGCTCGGCTCGGTTGCGAAGGGAACGCCATTGAGCAACCACTGGACTTGCGCGCCTTTGATGTTCCGCCCAGGCACGAAAAAGTTGGAAATGTAAGTGGTGAGCGTGGCGCTGTTGGCGTTCTGGTCGTCGATGACCAGTGCGATATCTCCCCCCTCGATCTTGCTCAAGCCATAGACGTAGTCGCCGACGTTAGCATCGTGCTTGCCTATCGCCGCCTGCCACCAGCTTTTCAAACCCAGCGACAAGGGCACGGAAGCGGTTGTGGCATCTGCGCTCGAGGTAATGGTCCAGGCGGTTTTCGTGGCGCTGAGCGTATTCTGGAAACTGTCGCCGTCGACGTCGCCGCGCTGAAAAGGCGGGGTGGCCTGTAACGCCAGCTCGATCGGCAATTTATCCTCATGCCAGCTCAAGGCAACAGGCTGATCCAGCCAGCTGCCAGCCTCGTCCCCTGAAACCTCAAGCCGATGCTCTGCCCCATGGCAAAACTGGTAAGGGGCTGCAGCCTGCTCGATCTTCAGGCCGTCCGGGTCGACGACCAGCGTTACCTTGGCCTTCAACTCGGGCAAACGCACATCCAGGTCGGTGTTGCGCAAATTGAGGTAGGAGCGGCCGTCACCCGCTTCGAACTTGATTCGAATCGCGGTAATGCCACTGTGCAGCCCCTTGATGCGCTGCAGATCACGGGTTGTCCAGTTGACGTTCTCCGGTTTGGGCACGGGTGGCAATCCATGCGCGGGCGGGGTTGCCTTCACACCTTCCATGACCACGGTGTCAAGCAGTGCCCCTTCTTTCCCTTCGCTGAAGTCATGAACCGTCAATGTGCAGTCAGTCAAACTGCCGGTGTCATATTCCCAACCCACCCAGTAATCGGGCCGAGCATCGTCGACAGGGTTTGCCGCAACCGGCAAGACGATGTCCTGCCACAACTGCGCCTCAGGGTACAGCGCCACATAGGGGTAGGCGGCGCTCGGTTGCTCGTAATCGCCTTTGAACTGCCAGGCCTTGCCGGTACCAATGCTACCGAGTGGGAACGAAGGTTCCCTGACCAGGTCATGGCTCTTGCTTTCCTCTTGCTTATCGCCTTGGCGCCCGCTGGGAACGCCCGGTTTTTCGTCATTCGCTTGGTGAAGTTTGGACATGATCGTCTCCAGCCTGAGGCTGCATTGAAAGAGGGGATGGCGCAGGGGTTATCCGCATTGGAGCCAGCAACGCTGTTACGTCACGGGTGAACTGCACGCCGCCGGGCAAGGCGAAGTAACGTACGTCGAGGACGATATCGCTAAGCCCTTCCAGCAACGCCTTTTGCGAGTCGGGAAGCGGGAACTGCAAGTGCCAGGACGAAACGGCGCCGGTGCCTTCGAACGGCAGGTAGCGGTCATCTGCGTCGGCGGCGGTCACCAGCCCCAGGTCCTGGTTGCCAGTGGACAGACACACTTGCTGGTGCGAGCGCAGGCTGATCATCACGTTGCGGCCATCACCGTCGCGTTGGGCCTGTGGCGTCAGGAAGTTCACCGCCGCGATGTCAGGCCTGATCATCAAGCTGCTTTGTGTCTGGGTCAGGGTGGCGCAGATATTCTGATAAGGCCCCAGCAGTGCAGGTAGCGTCACGGCCACACTGTGCAAACGACGCATGTAATGGCCGGGGTAATCTCGGTCGAACAGGGATTGCGAGAGGTTTAACGCCAGCCCGTCGTCAGAGCTCAACGCTTTGAGCACACCGGCCCAGTCCTTGATCGGGTCGCCATTTTTATCGAACAGCAGCTGCTCATCGCCCAGCAGCAACTGCTGCAAGGAGACCGTCTTGCGAATCTCAAGGTGCCGCTCGTTGCGCAGCAGTGCTTCAGCCTCCAGGCGTTGCAGGTCGAGGCGCAACTCTCCGCCCGCATTGAGGCCGCGGCGGTCGGCCTGCCACACTGTCGTGCGGATGATGCGCTTGTCGTATCTGCCGCTTTCAAACTGCCAGCAGGCTTCGGCGCTGTTGCAGAGGCTGACGGCCACATCGAACAACGTCGAAAGCCATGTGGTAGCCTGGGTTCGCAGCCATTTGTACAGGTCCCCGTTGGTCGATCGCTTGGTGTAGAACTCAACCATAGCCTTAGCCTGGTCCCGGGCTTTACAGCTGTGAACGTACCCATCGTGTGCCGCCTGGGTGGCGAGTGCCTGGGCTTCAAGCTGCTTGTCCAGCACCTGTAGCTCTTTTTCAGCCTGTTTGTACTGCAACTGCCAGTCTTGCCGACGGCGGCGGTACATCTCGGTGTCTTGCATGTTTTTCGCGGCGACCTCCACCGCACTTCCCGCCGCGTGGGTTAAGGTCCCTGCCGCGATCAGGGGATTGCCCAGCTGTTGCCCACCATTAGCTACGCCGAAGATATTCGGCGGGGTATTCATCAGATAGCCTTTCGCAATCATCACGCTGCCAGCGATGGTAACAGCCGAGCTCTCGCCAGCGACAATCCTTGCCGTGGTTTCCAGGACCGAGACATTTTCGTCATACAGCTTCTTGTAATGATCATGGCGTTCTCGCGCGCCAGCCTGCATCACCGTCAGCACGTCATGGTTCTTGCGCTGCTGCTCATACAGCTGTTGCTGCATGCTGATGGCATACTCGGCGATCTCCGCCGCATGGCTGAACTGCAGCTGCTCTTGATTGATGCGATCTTCCATTTCCATGAAACCGCGCAGCAACTCAGCGAACTGGATCAGGCTGGCCACTGTTTCTTGTGCCTTGGCGAGCAGGGTGCGGAAGCGGTACGGCGGCACCACGGTGCGGTAGCCCTGCAGGTGCGCCAGGCTGGCGTTGCCGCCCATGCGCGCGAGCAGGAGGTCGAAGGGGTTGGCTGGGGCCTCGTACAGCGGCAACTGCATCGGCTGGCCCTCGAGGGTGAGGAAATGCCGCAGGTTATGAAACCGCCGTGCCAGCACGCCCCAGGTGTCCAGCAATTGCTGGTTCGCCGGTGCGCGGAAGGCCGGGTGCGCCGCCGCGCCACACCAGACGAACGTCTCCAGCTGCTTGGGCAGGTCGGCGGGCTGCAAGGCATGGGCATGCTCAAGCAGCCTCATCTGCCCGCCATCGAATGCTTCCAGCAACGCGTCGACGGTCTTGGGCTGCCAGGTATCAATCGCCCTGGCGTTCGGCGCCTCCCCCATCAGGTCTGCCGCCATGTTGTAGAGCAACCAGGCATTGGCCAGGCTGTCACGGGTCTGGCGCCGATAGAGCAGGTCGGCCTCACCGATCAGCAACTGCACCTGCTGCATGAACACCGCCTTGCGGTAGTGGGACGGTGCATGCAAGGCAATCGCGTGGGGGTCGGCCAGCTGGTGCTCAAGGCCGGGCGCCTGGGTGTCGTCTTCCAGTAGCCAAGCACAACTCCAGTAATCGACACCGGCCTGTTCGGTCGCCGCCTGCTTGCGTTGCGGGTCGAACACCAGCCCCAGCCAACGGCGCGCGTCCTCGAAGCGCTCCTCCTCCTGTAGCCGCGAGGCGATCAGGTGCGGTACATGGAAGTACAGTTCGCGAAGGTACAAGCCATTGGCGTCGAAATATTCCACCCTCGGATCATTGTCCGCGCGCTGCCACCCCTGATAGGTCACACTGTTCGTGCTGGCTTTGTAGGCGGGCTCTTGCAGCAGCTGGGCATCCCAGGCAAAAACGGCCTGGGGTGAGGCCTGCGCTCGGTTGATCAGATCGGTGACATGCTGGGAGTTCAAGCGCGAGGTGACGTCACGATATTTAGCCTCCGCCTGATACAAGCGTACGACCAGGAAGTCCGTACCGCTCGCCTGCCGAGCGATGATCGGTGCCTTACCGACATCGATCAGGTTGCCCAGCTCGACCACAAACTCTGCGGATTCGCTGCCACTTGCAAATGTGATCGTAACCTCATCGGCTCCTTTTTCCAGCGGCTTACTTCTCCAGGCGCTGGTGGCGCTCCCGTTCAGCGTCAAGGTCTGCGCGCCAAATTTTTCTCCAGCAATGGTAACCGTGAAGTCTCTGGTGGCCATTGTCTCGACCAGCCCAGTGATAAAGTTTTTGTGGCTCGCCAGTGGCCGTGCCTGGCTGCCATCAACGCTGAAGGTGAAACCGGCGCCCTTGAGGATTTCGCTGGCTTTATAGCCGAGCAAATGAATATCAAAATCTTCAAGTTCAACCTCCACCTCGTACCAGCCATAACGGCGCATTTTGAATTTGTTACTCAATACCTGAGTGACGGGTTTTCCCTCGTGCTTCAACTCCACACTCTGGAACGCTGGTAAGGAAGGAGTGATGCAACGCAGCAACAACACGCCGGACGGGCCAGTGAACACCTCTGCGTTCACGCCACTCGAGATGAGAAAATGAGCCCCAATGCTGCTGAGATAAACCGACTTGGGGCGCAGAATGGGTTCAACCTTGGCACAGCGACCTCGTGCGCGAAGTGTGTAGGTTTCTGCTGGGTGTGCTTCAAGCGATACATCCACTTCAAGAAAGGTGTCACTTCCAGGCTTTCGCGTGACCGTCACCGGTTCCTGCTTCGCATGGGTGATTCGGCGCTGAAAAGCCAGGCCGCCCGCTGGGTCGGCAAAGGTTGCGAGCAGCGCGTTACGGTCAGTTTCACTGAAGACTTTATCCTCAGGCGTATCGCGCTTAAGAACATCACGTTGCACGTGCCCGACCAGTGTTTGGTTTTCCACCCAGGCGACATATAACTGGTCGTCGCTACCCTGCGCCTTACCGACGGCCAAGGTCAGTAAACGATAATTGATGGGCTTTATGGGATCTTTATCCTTTGCGGTTTCCTCATAGCTACTGAGCAACAGCTCCGGTGTCGACCACTGTTTATCCAAGCCCAGGTACATCAACTGCACGTTGAAGTCGTAGTGCTTCTTGGTACCCTCTTCGATTTCGCGCGGCGCTTCCTGTTGCAGCCACACCAGGTGCAGGCGCCCGCAGAACAGCACGAGTCGGGCCTCGAGTACCGTGGCGGCGGGCGGCATGCTGATCGCTTGCCACTCGCTCCAGGCATCGGGTTGCACATAGGTGGACTGCTGGTCCAGGCGCACGGCGACTTTGCGCCAGTAATACTTCGGCGGCGAGGATGTGTCGCAGCCCAGCAGGTAGTAATCCGAATTGGCCAGGGTATAACCGGGGAACTTGCCCTCGTCCCCCGGCGGGCCGGGATAATCGATGTAGCCGGACTGCACGCGGATACTGTTCTGCAACTCATAGCCGCTCAGGTAGTTCAACAGCGCGTTCTGGACGGCCGCATCGGTGATCTTGCCCTGGGCCAGGTCGCTTTCCAGCGTCTGAAACAGCGCGGTCTTGTCGAAGCGCAGTTCCGGGCGGATGTAGTTCTCCGGGTAGTCTTCGAGCATCTGGTAGCCGGCCCAGATCGAATAGTTGGCCATGCCCTGCTGCCAGAACGTGCGCAAGTCCTGTGCAAACGCCTCGTCATAGCCTGGCTCGATATTGTTGAAAATGCCGTTGATGTAGGTTTGTACACAGGCCAGCGCTTCAGCCAGGTACGACGTGGTCACCGCCGACGTGACCTGGGTATCGAGCAAGACGTATTTGCTCAAGTGCTCGGGCGTCACCATGTTGAGCGCCGACGCCTGCAACACGTCGGGCAAAACATGGTGAATGCAGTAGTTCGACAAGGCGTCCCGCCATTGTTCGGCCAGCTGATTGCTCAATGCAGTGTTCATGGTCACCTCGGTAGCCGCGATGAAAGACCGGGTCTTGGTAAAAGGGATTCAGCGGGCTGGATGGACTTTGACCGGAACCAGCACGCCGTCAACGGCATGGTCGTACATCAGCCGGAACTCGCCTGCGCGGGCTTCAGGCAACGCCGTGTTCTCGCACACGAGGGTCCATTGCACCTTGCCATCGACGAATTTTTGCTTCTCGCCAAGCCCAGGGTCGACGGAAAGCCCCAGCGAGTACGCCGAATGGCGGCCGAAATAGCGCAAGTTCACTTCCATGCCGAGCAATGGATGGTCTTTCAGGTGGAAGCTCAGAACGTGCGTGCTTTGCCCTGACAATGGCTGCGTGATCTCGACACCCTGTGGTGCGGGCTCACCGTCCAGTTCGACGTCAATCTCCAGCGCCGGCAGGAATTCGATGGGGTCGAATTCGCGTTCCTCTCCAGCCCAGCTGGCAACGACCTGGGCAGTTTTCGCTTCATCGCTCTTGAGCGAGAAGCGGCTGATACCTTCTGCCCCGGTCAACTGCACCGTGGACAGGGCATCGTCTTCCAGCACCTTCCAGGTCACCGGGTAACGCGCCACCGGCTCGCCTTTGGAACTGCAGATCTTCACGGCGAATTCAGCCGCCGAGATACCGTCCGCCATTGGCCAATCCCAAGGCTGGATGAGCTCATGCTCATCGGCATCGAGCAGTACCTCGAACGCCAGGTCTTTACTGACGTAGTCCAGGCCATCAGTGGTCAAAAACACCGTGACCCGCATGTGGCCGGCGACGGCATTCTTGAAGGTGGCGTTGGCCATGCCGTCGTCACCGCTTTGCGTATCAGCCAGGTCCAGTTCAGCGCCTTCGCATTCCCAGCGCAGCGGCTGATTGCCCACCGGGTTGCCATCCAGGCCGTTGATCAAGGCTCGGATGACGATCGGCTCGCCGGCCACAGCCGCCGAGACAAGGGTCAGGGTGCTGATGAACGGTTGATTGGCGAAGCCGATTTCGCGCTGCAACGGGGCCAAATCGCCGAACCAGGCCATGACAATGCCGGTGCCCGCCGCCATGCTCTGCACGCGCATGGTGCTGTAGCCTTCATGATCGGTCGCGGTGGTACCATCGCTGTCGACCAGACGGCCGATGCTGGTCGACCAGTGCACAGGGCGATCCCCCCCCACGTTGTCGAGTTGATCCACAAGTTGGAAACGCAGGGTGTACGTGCCTTGGTTGCCCGCAGGGAGCCAAGGCTCCTGGGGCCGGTCACTGGCGGCCCACATCCTCAAGGTCGCGTCATCGCAATCAATGACGACGGGTGGCGCGAACGCCTCGCTGTCGAGCAGATAACGGGCTTTGACGTTCGCAACCCCCTGCGTGTTACCCGCCTGCAGGGTCACCTCAGCACGCCCTTGCTCATCCGTGTAACTGAAATGGTCGAGCAATACCCCCTGGTCGGTGGACCAATTCACCCGAATGTCCGATACCGGGCTGTTGTTCATGTCCAGCAAGGTCAACGTCAACGTCGTGCGTTTTTCATGTTCCTCGTACTGCTGTTCAAGCTTGTGACCCACCACGTTGGCCACCAGTCGCAGGGAGGTCGCGGTACAGCGCGTGGACAGGCTCTGGCGCAGTTCCTCGTCATCCGTCGGTGCACCGGCCGAATGCAGCAGGCTGCTGAGCATTTCTTCAGCTGCGGCACGGAAGGCTGCAATATCGCTGCCGGGGCCAAGCTGGCTGAGCTTCATCAACGAGGCAGCGCTCAAGCCGGTTCGCCGGCACAATTCGCGGGTATCGAGCAGTGCACACAATTGGCCGAGGTTGCGGATGATGCCATCCGCCGAGACCAGGCTGGCCACGTCCAGCACCTCACGAATGCCGCAGCCCAGCCAGTTGGCAATCTTCTCGGCGGCGGCATCCTTGACCAGGCGGCGTTCGTTGTCGGTCATTTCGCCCAGGGCCTCGACCAACGCGAAGTAGCCCAACAGTTGCGCTTCCGACTGCTTGGCCATGCGCAGCAAACGGGTGTAGCGCTCAAGGTAGTAGAGCGTCGCAAAGGTCAGGTCGAGTGACGGAATACTCAAGCGCTGGCGGTGCACACGGACCAGCAAGCTGGAGAACAAGGCCGGGCTCAAGGTAAAGCGCCTGACCACTTCGGCGCGGGTCTGCATGCGCCGCTCCAGCGGCAGGATGATCTCCAGCTCGCGCGAGTCCAGCTGACCCGGGTCGAACGCGACCGCGCTGGCCATCCACTGATGCACGTTGGACTCGGCCCAGTAAATCACCGGGACGATCATGTTGGACTCAAGGCCGAACAACTGCGCCAACTGTTCCTGCACCACACCCCATTGCTGCAAGCGCACGCGCAGTACCACCCCAAGAATCAGGCTGGTCAGGTGCTCGGCTTCATCCTCCATCAACTCCGGCAATTCGGCGTCCTCGGCCGAGCGCCCTGGGTCATCCTCCTGTGGCTGCAATCGCTTGATCACGGCCTGGATTTCCCGCTTGGCGAAGTCTTCATACTTCACCGGGTCGAAGTCCTCTTCCGGGCTGCCGCTGTCGCTGATCAAGCCCTCACCATCCACGATCTGCACCAGGTAGCTTTGCCAATTGCCTTTGTTCAGCGGCATCACCCCTGCGTCCTCGAGCAGGCTGTTGAAGTCACGGAAGGGTTGCAGCTTGCTGGCCAGCTCGGTCAGCGTGACCCTGACCTCCATGGACGCCACATCCGAACGCTCGAGGGGCAGCAATTGGCGCACCAGCCAGGCAATCGGAATGTCCTGCTCCTGGCACCAGAGCACGCACGTGGCGAGGGCATGGACGACGTTGACCACATCGGTCTGGCTCGTGTCGTTGCGGTACATCGAGACCTGGGGTTTGCCCGCCAGTTGCAGCGCGTACAGCCCCTCCGGGTTGAGCACTTCCAGCAAAGACAGCAGTTCGACCGGTGTGATCGACAACAGGCGAGCCAGCCATACCACCCGGTAGAACGCCGAAACCACCGCCAACGAACGGGTCAGGCCCGCCCCGCCCTGGGCCTGCATGATCGCCCGCGACAGTGGCCGGAAGGTCTCCATGTTGATGCCCAGGCCGCTGCACAACTGGTCGACGGTGCGTTTGCTGGCGCTGTCATCAGCCGCCAGGCTGAACGGTTGGTCATCCAGTACCAGGGCGTTCGGGCCGTCGCCATTGAACACCTGATCGAACAGGCTGGACGCCGTGCTGGTACCGTAGATGGACATGCCGGACAGCAAGGCCGAGAACCCCTCGGTGAAGCGGGCGAGGCTCTCCGGCGTGTCGGCCATGGCAAACCGTTCGCGCAGGAACTGGAACAGGCCCAGGCTGCGTAGCGTGTTGGGCGTGATCACCATCGGCCCGTCGACGTTGGTCAGGCGCCCGCGGCTGCGCTCGATCACGCTGCGCGTTTCGCCATCGATGGCAGCACAGAGCAGCTGGTCGGCTTGCGCGTACGCCAGGCCAAGGGCGCTGGCCACGCGCACCAGGCGGTTCAGCCGGTCGCACCGGGCGGCCGTGAGAAAGTGGAATTCGTGCTGTGTTTCATCACCGTCCTTGCTACCGACCCCGACCGGCTCGCCGCCGCCGCTGTTGATGAAACGCGCGCCTGCCTGGCTGGCGCTTGCCCATTTGCCGGTGGCTGCGACGGGCACGTTGGGCGAGCGCAGCGGGGTGTGGTCGGCCAAGGCGAAGAGCTGCTCCATGCCCGGCTGATCGATCTGCAGCGCCTGGTAGAAATTGACCACGTTCTGCAGGTTGTGGAACCCTTGAACACCAAAATTGTGCTTGAAGAACGTCTCTTGGGGAGACGGCTTTTCGTCGTCGTCACCGGCGCGGCTGCCCTTGTGCATCGCATGCAGTTGTGCCGCCCGTGGGCTCAGCTGAACCCCGGTGCCTTCTTCGAAATAGGGCACCTCAAGGAGCATCTGGCGCAGCAGCGGCCCCATTGAAGTGTCCTGCAGCAAGGCATCGTCAGAGTGTGCTGAGTGGGCGCCTGGGCGGATGAAATATGGCGCCTGGGTGTCACTCAGGCGGGAGACTTCGCTCAGGTGGACCTTGCTGTGGCCCAGGACTGTGCGGATCTGCGCCCAGTAGGCTTCGTAGGGAAACAACCGCGGCGGGTAGCGAACCGCCAGCAGCTTGTCCTCGATCTGCGTCAAGTCATTCGCCGCTTGCTGCCTCTTGATCAGTTTCTGCAGCACATGGATGACGAGTTCGACCTGAGTCACCTGCTGGTTCATGGTTTGCGCGTCAACCATCAGCTCGAACAAATCGGGCCGGCGCGCTCGCAGGGACAGCGCACGGTCTTCATCGGCCTCGCTTTCCAGGCATAACTGGACGAACAGGAGCAAATCGATCAAGTAGGCAGCAGGCGAAATGGTCGCATCCACCGCCTGAGGATCAGCGCTATTGCCCCAGCTTGGGCGAAACTGGTTTTCGAAAGTGGGCCCGGTCGAATGCGCGAGAGGGCCTTTGAGTTCGTCCGCCGAGCGCCTGCGGCCATCGCTCAAACGCTTTTCCCGGAAGGCCCGCATCATGGCCGCGCGGCTGACATCCAGGCGTGCCTTGAGCCGCTTCGCTTGCGCGTGGGTCAGGGTCGGGAACTGTGCCATCAACGCGGTCGGGCGCAGGTGCTGCAGGCCGACCAGTAAATTGTCGGCCAGCGGGGTGGACTTGAGCTTGACCTTGATGCCTGGCTCGGTATCGAGCAGCTTTTCGAACAGCGATGCGGCCTTGCCGGCCTTTGGTTTTGCCATTGCCATCTCCCGAATACGCGTGTTGCTGTGAGCAGCCGTACAACGTTGGGGGAAGGCTAACGGGGGGGATGCGTATCCGAAACTGGTAAAAATGTCAGGTGTGGGCGGCCGGCGGGCGTGCGAAACTCGGGTTGAGCTGTGCCGGGGAGTCAACCTCTTGGAGGGATTGCGCCTGTGAGATCGAGCGCCGCGAGGGTGTCAGAAATTTTGTGTTCGGGCATAACATGAGTAAGAGGTGCATGTATGCCAACCAAAAAGAAACCCTTGCGTGACCTGCCCAAAATCCCCAAAGAGCTGC
>NZ_JBDJMM010000042.1:0-49894 GCF_039673865.1 Pseudomonas sp. TWI628
AGGTTGTTGCACGAATTGCCGGGGCCGCGGCGCGGGCCCTCGCCGGCCAGCGCGGCTCCCACAAGAACCGCGTATGCCTGTAACCTCGTGATAATCCCACGAAGGGGACAGCGCATTTTCCCCTGCCGTTAAAAGGCATCTCCCTGTCGCTTCCAGTCAGTGCAATCTGCCGTATCAGGCCCACAATTCCCTGCATTCCAGTAACACAAGCCGCCCATGGATGGCGGCGCGTTCACCACCGCTGCATAAATATAAATCAAGCGAGGTAAGAGCATGTCTGGCAATCGTGGAGTGGTGTATCTCGGCGCGGGCAAGGTCGAGGTACAGAAGATCGACTACCCGAAAATGCAAGACCCACGCGGCAAGAAGATCGAGCACGGCGTGATCCTCAAGGTGGTTTCCACCAACATCTGCGGCTCCGACCAGCACATGGTCCGTGGCCGCACCACTGCCCAGGTCGGCCTGGTCCTGGGCCACGAAATCACCGGTGAAATCGTCGAGCTGGGGCGTGACGTAGAACGCCTGAAGATCGGCGACCTGGTGTCGGTACCGTTCAACGTCGCCTGCGGGCGCTGCCGCTCGTGCAAAGAGATGCACACCGGTGTCTGCCTCACCGTCAACCCGGCCCGCGCTGGCGGTGCCTACGGCTACGTCGACATGGGCGACTGGACCGGCGGCCAGGCCGAGTACGTGCTGGTGCCGTACGCCGACTTCAACCTGCTGAAACTGCCGGACCGCGACAAGGCCATGGAGAAGATCCGTGACCTGACCTGCCTGTCAGACATCCTGCCAACCGGCTTCCACGGCGCCGTCACGGCTGGCGTTGGCCCAGGCAGCACCGTCTACGTCGCCGGCGCCGGCCCGGTCGGCCTGGCCGCCGCTGCCTCGGCACGCCTGCTGGGCGCCGCCTGTGTGATCGTTGGCGACCTCAACCCGGCTCGCCTGGCCCACGCCAAGTCCCAGGGCTTCGAAGTTGTCGACCTGTCCAAGGACACCCCGCTGCACGAGCAGATCGTCGACATCCTCGGCGAGCCGGAAGTGGACTGCGCCGTCGATGCCGTTGGCTTCGAGGCCCGCGGCCACGGCCACGAAGGTGCCAAGCATGAGGCCCCAGCCACCGTGCTGAACTCGCTGATGCAAGTGACCCGTGTAGCCGGCAACATCGGTATCCCAGGCCTGTACGTGACCGAAGACCCGGGCGCGGTCGATGCCGCCGCCAAGATCGGCGCGCTGAGCATCCGCTTCGGCCTGGGCTGGGCCAAGTCGCACAGCTTCCACACCGGCCAGACCCCGACCATGAAGTACAACCGCCAGTTGATGCAGGCGATCATGTGGGACCGCATCAACATTGCTGAAGTGGTCGGCGTGCAGGTGATCAACCTCGATCAGGCGCCGGAAGGCTATGGCGAGTTCGATGCGGGTGTACCGAAGAAATTTGTAATCGACCCGCACAAGATGTGGGGCGCGGCTTGATGCCGTGAGGTAACGAAGAGCCCCTCATATCGAGGGGCTTTTTTATATGGCTGCTCGTCAGGGCTTTCGGCCCGCCCAGCCTTGCTGGTTTTTTAGCGCCTGATTCTTGATCTTTCGCCTCGGTAGTCTTTTTCAGCTTTAATCTCTTTCATGGATTTGATCAGCCAATAAATCATCGCGACGATCACTGCCACAATAAGTATGACGAAAAGTAATGCCAAAGCGTTGTGACCTGTAGGGTCTCTACGGTTTATCGGATCCCCCTCACAGTAGGCATAGGCATTCAATCCACCTTTATCGAACGGACTTTCGTCGTCCGGCGACTGAAAGCGCATGAGTCTCGAATTATAATTGCGCTGGCCATTGCCCAGTGGGTAGAGTCCGAGAATGTCGCGGTATTCACCATTGAAGCCCAGCGACGAATCTTCCCTTGTCGCGTCGGGACTGTACCCATATGGCGTGTAAGAAAACGAACTGGGGGAAGAGGTCTTCAGGCTATTGATTACAGATCGGCTAAGACCGGTGCCGAGCAGATTTACCGGATTTGTACCGCGTTTTTCCGCCAGCGGCATATCTTGGTGACGAAACAGTGAAGTTGCCTGGCCTCTCGACTTGATGGTACGCAGGTGGCTGCCCTGATAGAAGTTCTGGTGAACGGTCACTCGTCCATCCTCGTGTATGTGTTTGACCTGCCACTCGACGGAGGGGCTTTTTTTCGGCTCAGCGCCGAATTCTGGATCTTTCGGAGCGAGGGAGATAGCCCCCTGGTTTCTTCTTTACCAGGTGGTTCAGAAGCAGTCCGATGCCAACTGCCAAGGCAATGATCACCAATACGATGATGGCGATCAGCAATCCGAAGAAGTGGCCTGTCGGATCTCTGCGGTTTATCGGATCTCCTGCGCAGTAGGCATAGGCATTCAATCCACCTCTATCGAACGGACTTTCGTCGTCCGGCGACTGAAAGCGCATGAGTCTCGAATTGTGATTGCGCTGGCCATTGCCCAGTGGGTAGAGTCCGAGAATGTCGCGGTACTCACCATTGAAGCCCAGCGACGAATCTTCCCTCGTCGCGTCGGGACTGTACCCATATGGCGTGTAAGAAAACGAACTGGGGGAAGAGGTCTTCAGGCTATTGAGTACAGATCGGCTAAGACCGGTGCCGAGCAGATTTACCGGATTTGTGCCGCGTTTTTCCGCCAGCGGCATATCTTGGTGACGAAACAGTGAAGTCGCCTGGTCTCTCGACTTGATGGTACGCAGGTGGCTGCCCTGATAGAAGTTCTGGTGAATGGTCACTCGTCTATCCTCGTGTATGCGTTTGACCTGCCACTCGACGGGTAGGTGTTGGTTTCCAGTGTCTGTTGGTTTGGATCAACGCTACAACTGGCAGAAATGCTAGGTCGATACGGTACGTTCGCTGTCAGGCAGGTAGGTGAGCCGCGTAAACCCGATGCATGGCCTGGAACAAACCTTGTTCCAATCAGTCGAAGTCCTCGTTTCCCAGGCCATCCCGGCCGACGAGGTCCCTCCCGATGAAAGCATTCACCCTGGCAACCCTGATGACCCTGGCCGCAAGCCCGGTGTTCGCCTTCAACCTCAGCGACGCCGCCAACGCCGTCTCCTCCATGCAGAACCAGCAGCAAGGTCAGGTACAGGCACCCGAAGGGCAGGCCAACCTGCTCAACACCCTAGGCAGCCAGCTGAACATCACCCCCGAACAGGCCGTGGGCGGGGCAGGGGCCATGCTGGGGCTGGCGCGCAATAACCTGAGCAGCGACGACTATGGCCAACTGACCAAGGCCGTGCCGGGCCTGGACCTGCTGTCTGGCGCCAATGCCCTGGGCGGGCTGAGCGGGTTGGGTGAATTGCTGGGCAACGACAAGGGCAGCCAGTCGGCCCTGGACAAGGCGCTGGGCAACGATGTGCAGAATCGCAGCGACCTGGACAGTGCGTTCAAGGCGCTGGGGATGGATACCGGGATGATCGGGCAGTTTGCGCCGTTGATTCTGCAGTATCTGGGGCAGCAGGGGATTGCCGGGTCGTTGTTGCAGAATCTGGGAGGTTTGTGGACTACACCGGCGCCGTTGACCCAACCTTCGGTCTGATGATTCTTTAGCGCCAGTGCCGGCCCTGTCGCCGGCAAGCCGGCTCCCACAGGGGGTGTACCTGCGGGAGCGGCCCTGCGTTCGGTCAGGCAGCTTCGCTGAAGTCCACCAGGCGCACCCGACGGCGGAAACCGGCGGTCAGTACCGCCAGGTATGCCAGGCCAAACGCAAACCAGCACAGCCCAATCACCAACGTCAGCGCCGACAGGCTGGTCCATAGCCACAGGGTCAACCCCAACCCCACCAGCGGCACCAGGCCATAGCACAGCAACCCCTTGAGGTTACGCTGAGCGCCATCATCCATCAGGTGCGTCTTCACCACCGCCAGGTTCACCGCCGAAAACGCCACCAGCGCACCGAAGCTGATCAGCGAGGCGAGGGTAGCGAGGTCGATCACCAACGCCAGCAGCGAGAACGCCGACACCAGCGCAATGGCAAATACTGGCGTGCCAAAGCGTGGCGACAGGTAGCCGAAGCTGCGCCGTGGCAGCACGTTGTCACGCCCCATGGTGAACAGAATGCGCGACACCGCCGCCTGCGAGGCCAGCGCCGAGCCCAGGCTGCCGGCAACGTAAGCTGCCGTGAAGAAGTTGGCCAGGAACTGCCCGCCCGCCTTGAACATCACTTCGTTGGCCGCCGCATCGGCATTGGCGAAGGTGGTGCCCGGCATCACCAGTTGGCTGACGTAGGCCAGTACGGTGAACAGCACGCCGGCAAACAGGGTGGTGAGGATGATTGCCCGTGGCACGTCGCGGCGGGCGTCGCGGCATTCTTCGGCCAGGGTCGAGACGGCGTCGAAGCCGAGGAATGACAGGCACAGCACCGCAGCACCCGCCATGATCGCGCCGAACCCAGGCTTGGAGCCATCGCCCAGCAGTGGCGACAGCAGGTCCAGCGGCTGGCCGGCCAGCGATTGGCACGACAGCGCGACGAACACCACGATGAAGACGATCTGCGCCCCGACGATCAAGTTACTAGTCTTGGCCACCGAATGGATGCCGACCACGTTGAGCACCGTTACCAGCACGATCGAGGCCAGGGCAATGGACCACGCCGGGATGGCCGGGAAAGCGATGTTGAGGAACAGGCCGATCAACAGGTAATTGATCATCGGCAGGAACAGGTAGTCGAGCAGCAGCGACCAGCCGGCGAGAAAGCCGACGTTGGGGCCGAAGGCCATGTTGGTGTAGGAGTACGCCGAACCCGCAACCGGGAAGCGCTTGACCATGAAGCTGTAGGACGCGGCGGTGAACAGCATGGCTACCAGGGTGACCATGTAGGCGCTGGCGGTGCGGCCACCGGTGAGTTCGGTGACGATGCCGTAGGTGGTGAAGATGGTCAGCGGGACCATGTACACCAGGCCGAAGAACACCAGGGCGGGGAGGCCGAGGACACGGCGCAGTTGGGCGGAGTTGGAGCTGGGTGGGTTGGCCATCGATCGATCCAGGCATTTTTGTAGTTGTGCTTTGGTCGATTTTTATCCACTTGGGTGGGTGATGACAAAAAAGTATTACTTATTCTGATTATTAGCCTGGATTTTAATTGGAGCTTTGCAGTGCCTGTAGCGGCCTCTCGCGGATAAATCCGCTCCTACAGGAATCGCTACCCGTAGGAGCGGATTTATCCGCGAGAGGCCAGTGCAGGCATTGAAGATCTCAGCGCATTTGCGCACGCAGTTGCTCAATCCGCTGGTCCTTCTCCAGCCACAACTGGTTCACCCAGGCCTGCACGGTCTGGCGGAACGCAGGGTCATTCTCGTAATCCCCATCCCACAAGGCCGGGTCCAGCTCACGCACCTGAATATCGATAATCACCCGGCTGATGCTGCCATTGAGCAAGGCCCAGAACCCCGGCGCCTGGTTGCCGGGGTAGACGATGGTCACGTCCAGCAGCGCATCCAGCTGCTCGCCCAGCGCCGCCAGCACGAACGCCACGCCACCGGCCTTGGGCTTGAGCAGGTAGCGATAGGGCGATTGCTGCTCGCGGTGCTTGGCCTCGGTGAAGCGGGTGCCTTCGAGGTAGTTGACCACGGTTACCGGCTGGCGCTTGAACAGCTCGCAGGCGGCCTTGGTGATCTCCAGGTCCTTGCCCTTGAGCTCCGGGTGCTTTTCAAGAAACGCCTTGCTGTAGCGCTTCATGAACGGGTAATCGAGGCCCCACCAGGCCAAGCCCAGCAGCGGTACCCAGATCAGCTCCTTCTTGAGGAAGAACTTGAAGAACGGCGTGCGGCGGTTGAGGCTTTCGATCAGCGCCGGGATGTCGACCCAGGTCTGGTGGTTGCTGACAGCCAGGTACGAGGTGTCCTTGCGCAGGTTCTCGACCCCGCGGATGTCCCACTGCGTCGGGATGCACAGGGCGAAGATGGCCTTGTCGATTTCCGACCAGGTCTCGGCCACCCACATCACCGCCCACGAGGCATAGTCGCGCCCACGGCCTGGCAGCACCAGCTTGAGCAGGGCGAAGACCAGCAGCGGGCAGATCAACACCACGGTGTTGAGCAGCAGCAGGGTGGTCGTGAGAATGCCGGTAAACAGGCGACGCATAAGGAAACTCTTGTTGTGGGAAATTAGCAGGGCGCAATGATAAGCAGCGCCGGGGTCTACGCCAAATGTCCAATGCCCGATGGTGGGGACAAATGTTTCACAACATGTTGGTTAGGCTTGTGACAGCGAACCTATTCAGCCAGTGCAGTCTAAGCACTGACCCTTTTCAAGGAAGCCTGCCTGTGAAATCTCTGCTTGCCCTGTTATCGCTGTTGGCGTTGCCGGTGATGGCTGCCGAACCCACGCTGTATGGCCGTTACGAGAAGATCAAGTTGCCCGAGCTTGGCCAGACCCTGGAGGCCAAGATGGACACCGGTGCCTGGACTGCCTCGCTGTCGGCCAAGGATATCGAGCTGTTCACCCGCGATGGCGAGGAGTGGGTACGGTTCCGCCTGGCCACCAAGGACTCCGACGGCAAGGTCTATGAGCACCAGGTCTCGCGCATCAGCAAGATCAAGGGCCGTGTCGATGATGAAGAAGAGGGTGATGCGCCGGAGAGCTCCAAGCGGCCGGTGGTCGACCTGGAGATGTGCCTGGGTGGCGTGAAGCGCACCATGGAGGTCAACCTGGTGGACCGCAGCCACTTCAACTACCCGTTGCTGATTGGCTCCAAGGCGCTGCGCCAGTTCAAGGCGGCAGTCAACCCGGCCAAGAAGTTTACTGCGGGCAGTCCTGACTGCTGAATTTGATGTGGGCCTTACCGGCCCTTTCGCGGGTAAACCCGCTGCCACAGGTACTGCACAGCCCTTGAAGCCTGTGCCGTTCCTGTGGGAGCGGGTTTACCCGCGAAGAGGCCCTTCAGGCCACCGGAGCGGTAGCTACCATCGACGGCCGCTTGGCCGCCTCGGCATACCACGCCGCCAAGCCAGGCTGGCGCTCACGCCAGCCGAACTCTGGCTGACGCAGGTCCAGATACCCTAGCGCACAGGCCAAGCCGATTGCCGCAAGATCGAACCCGGACGCCAGCTCGGCCAGGTGCTCCTGCTCAAGGTTGGCCAGGCTGCGGCGAATCTTCTCGGCCTGCGCCTCGAGCCAGCCATCCCAGCGCTTGGCTTCAGGCCGCAGGAAGCTCTCATAGCGGCTCGACACCGCCGCATCCATGATCGCATCGGCCTGCGAGGCCAGGGTCATGCGCCGCCAGCGCGCCGAACCCTCGCGCGGCAGCAGCGGCAAGCCGACATGCTGCAGGTCGAGGTACTCGCAGATCACCCGGCTGTCGTGCAGCACGGTGCCGTCTTCCAGGCGCAGGGCCGGGATCTTGCCGATCGGGTTGTCGTGGTTGAGCTGCTCGTCGCCGTTCACCGGGCTGATGTTCACCGGCTGTAGCGCGACACGGTCAAGCTGGCCAGTCTCGTGCAGCACCACCATGACCTTGCGCACGAAGGGCGACAGCGGCGAGTGGAACAGGGTCATCGTGCTCATGGTTCAGTTGCCCTGCAGGCTCGGTGGCAGGCACACGCCGGTGCCGCCGATGCCGCAGTAGCCGTCCGGGTTCTTGGCCAGGTACTGCTGGTGGTAGGCCTCGGCGAAGTACACGGTCGGTGCCTGGTCGATCTCGGTGGTGATCTCGCCGAAACCGGCCTTGCTCAGCTCGGCCTGGAAGGCGTCGCGGCTGGCCTTGGCCTGCTCCAGCTGTTCCGGGCTGGTGCAGTAGATGGCCGAGCGGTACTGGGTGCCGATGTCGTTGCCCTGGCGCATGCCTTGGGTCGGGTTGTGCAGTTCCCAGAACATCGCCAGCAGCTCCTGGTAGCTGACCTTGTCCTTGTCGAACACCACCAGCACCACCTCGGTATGGCCGGTAAGGCCCGAGCAGACTTCTTCGTAGGTCGGGTTCGGGGTGAAGCCGCCAGCGTAGCCGACCACGGTGCTGACTACGCCTTCACGCTGCCAGAAGCGCCGCTCGGCGCCCCAGAAGCAGCCCAGGCCGAAGATGGCGAAATCGATGGCACCTTCGAAGAACGGGCCGAGCAGTGGGGTGCCTTTGAAGACGTAGTGGAATTCGGGCAGCTGCATGGGCGTTTCGCGGCCAGGCAGGGCCTGCTCTGCAGTTGGCATGACGTTTTTGTTCACCAGGATTTCCGAGCGCAGGACCATGGCTGTTCCTCTGTATGTCAGTTGAATTCGGGTTGGCCCCATCGCGGATAAATCCGCGCCTACAGGGATTGCGTAGGAGCGGATTTATCCGCGATGAGGCTCGAATGGGATCTAGTGTGCCCGACCTTGAAGCAGCTGTCAGGCCATTGGACCGCGGGGGTAGCGCTTGAGTTTTTCTTCAAGCTCCCGGCCCGGTATCGGCCGGTCGAACAGGTAGCCCTGGCCGACGTCGCAGCGGTGCCTGCGCAGGAACGCCAGCTGCTCCGGCGTTTCGATCCCTTCGGCCACTACCTTGAGCTTGAGGTTGTGGGCCATGGCCACCACCGCCGAGGTGATTTCCATGTCGTCCTGGTTGTCGGGGATCTCGTTGATGAAGCTGCGGTCGATCTTGATGATGTCGATCGGGAATTTCTTCAGGTAGCTCAACGACGAATAGCCGGTGCCGAAGTCGTCCATGGCCAGGGTCAGGCCCAGGGCCTTGAGCTCATCGAGCTGGCGGTGGGTGTCTTCGGTGGCTTCCAGCAGCAGGCCTTCGGTCAACTCCAGCTCCAGCAGGTGCGGCGGCAGGCCTTCTTCCTTGAGGATCGAGCCGATCGAGGCCACCAGGTCAGGGTCGGAGAACTGCTTGGGCGACAGGTTGATGGCCACGTGCAGGCAGCCCATGCCAGCTTCCTGCAGCTGCTGGCTCATGCGGCACGACTGGCGCACCACCCACTTGCCGATGGGAATGATCAGGCCGGTTTCTTCGGCCACGCTGATGAACTGGTCCGGGCGGATCATGCCGCGCTCGGGGTGGTTCCAGCGCAGCAGCGCCTCCAGGCCTAGCAGGCGGCCGCTGCGCAGGCACAGCTTGGGCTGGTAGAACACCTCCAGCTCGTTCTGGGTCAGGGCGCGGCGCAGGTTGTTCTCGACGAACAGCTTGTAGCTGGCTTCGGCGTTGAGCACTTCGGTGAACACCTGCACCTGGTGCTTGCCGTTGGCCTTGGCCTTGTGCAGGGCAAGGCCGGCGTTTTTCATCAGGGTGGTCGGGTCGCTGCCGTGCAGCGGCGCGCAGGCCAGGCCCACCGAGGCGGTAACGTTGATCAGCTGGTTGTCGACGAACATCGGCTTGTCGAGGGTACGCAGCAATTGCAGGGCAACGCCCTGGCCGTCTTCCAGGCTGGTGTCGTCGAGCAGCACGGCAAACTCGTTGCTGGCGAAACGGGCAAGCACGCCGTTTACGCTCAAACTGTTGCGCAGGCGCCGGGCCAGGCTGATCAGCAGCTTGTCGCCGGTCTGGTGGCCGAGGCTGTCGTTGATCCGCTTGAAATTGTCGATGTCCACCAGCAGCAGGCAGATCGGGTTCTCGCTGTCGCGGGCGAAGCGCTCGTCGAGCTTGCGGATGAACGCCGGGCGGTTGCCGAGGTTGGTCAGGTTGTCGGTATAGGCCAGGCGCTCGATGCGCTGCTGGGCCAGCTTGGTCTGGGTGACGTCTTCGTAGATGCCGATGTAGTGAGTCAGCTCACGGTTGTCGCCATACACCTTGGAGATCGACAGCTGCCCCCAGTAGGGCTCAAGGCTTTTGCGCCGGCTCTTGAACTCGCCCTGCCAGCTGTTGCCCATGGCCAGGCTCGACGGCGAGTCGAACAGCAGTTCGCTGAGGTTTTCCAAGGCTGGCAGCTCGGCCAGGTGGTGGCCCTGGACTTCCTCGGTGCTGTACTGGGTAATGGCCGTGAAGCTTGGGTTGACGTACTCCACCACACCGTCGCGGTTGACCAGCAGAAAGGCGCTGGCGCTCTGTTCCACGGCCCGCTGGAACAGGTGCAGGGCGCTGGCGGCAGTGCGCCGGTTGTGGTTGGTGATGACCTGGGCGAACTGGTCGGCCAGCTCACCGGCAAAGGCGATTTCATCGGACTGCCAGGCGCGCGGCTGGCCGGTCTGCTCCAGGCACAACACGCCGACCACCTGGCCATCGACGCGGATACTGGCGTCGAGCATGGCGTTGTTGTCGGCATACAGGCTCTCGGCCAAGTCACGGGTCCGAGGGTCGTGATTGGCGTTGTGCGCGTCGATGGCACGGCTGGCATGCAGGGCTTCCAGGTAGTCCGGGAAGCGGCTGGCATCGATCGGTTCGGGCAGGCGGTGCGCCTGCTCGTCGCGCAGCCAGGCGCTGATCGGCTCCAGGCGCTGGTCGTCCAGATGCCAGATGCTGGCGCTGTCGACCTTGTAGATTTCGCAGGCGCTGCGGGTGATCAGCTGGGCCGCTTCGAGCAGCGAGTTCCCGGCGCTGTAGCGCTGGCGGGCCAGGCGCAGGATGAGGTCCTGCTGGGCACGCACGCGTTCCAGGTGCTCAAGCTGTTCTTGCTGGGCACGCTGGTTGATCTGCAGGGCCAGCTGCAGGCGGTTGTTGCGCGATTCCAGGTCGTTGGTGTCGAGGTCGCTGTCGTCTTCGTCGTCGAGCACCGTCAGGAAGCCGCGCAGCAGCTGGCGGTTGTGCTGCTTGAACGCCTCGCCGGCTTCCAGCAGGCGCAGCGCGCGGGCCTGGGTATGCAGGGTGTAGCGCACGCGGTAGTAGCCACGGTTGCTCAGTTGCAGCTGGATTTCATCGTGCAGCCGGTAGCGAGCCTCGGGCTCCATCAGGCTGGCGTAGGGCGAATCGATCAGTGCGCACAGCTCGGAAGCGGGCAGGCCAAACTGGCGATCGCAGGCCGGGTCGAGGTAGAGCATCGCCCAGTTGGCTTCGTTCAGCCTTTCGAAACGCAGCATGCCGAGCCGCGAGGGCACGGGAAGCTGCGTGACGACCTCGGCCGCCACACGGCTGGCGGCATCGGGTTGGCTTTTCATCGAAGACTCGCTTGAAGGGGGACGCGGCCTGGGCGGCGGCGCATCTGGCAAGGTTGCATCATGTCCCTGAGGCTGGCAAGCGGCCATGAGGGCTGTCATGTATATGTTTTCGGCCGCTGGGCTGAAATCCTTAGGCGGCAGTTGGATTATTGGGGGCGGGCGGCGCTCGATCTCCCAGGCGTTAAAACACTACAGGCGGACAAAAAAAAGCCCCGCCAACTGGCGGGGTTGAGGTACGAGCGTGGCAGCTCGAAAAGAGTACTGCCCCTCGCAAGGAGGGGCAGTGTGCCGCCTTACAGCAGCATGGTGCGGATATCGCCCAGCACGTCGCCCAGGCGCTTGGTGAAGCGCGCGGCGGCAGCGCCATTGATCACGCGGTGATCGTAGGACAGCGACAGAGGCAGCATCAGCTTCGGCTGGAAGGCCTTGCCATCCCAGACCGGCTGCATGGTCGCCTTGGAGACGCCCAGGATCGCCACTTCCGGCGCGTTGACGATCGGCGTGAAGCCGGTGCCGCCAATGTGGCCGAGGCTGGAGATGGTGAAGCAGGCACCCTGCATGTCGTCAGCCGACAGCTTCTTGGTGCGCGCCTTCTCGGCCAGTGCAGCGGCTTCGGCAGCCAGTTGCAGCAGGCTCTTCTGGTCGACGTTCTTGATCACAGGGACCAGCAGGCCGTCCGGGGTGTCCACGGCGAAGCCGATGTGCACGTACTTCTTGCGGATGATGGCCTTGCCGCTTGGCGCCAGCGAGCTGTTGAAGTCCGGCAGTTCCTTGAGCAGGAAGGCGCAGGCCTTGAGCAGCAGTGGCAGCACGGTCAGCTTGACGCCAGCCTTCTCGGCCACGGCCTTCTGCGCAACGCGGAAGGCTTCCAGCTCGGTGATGTCGGCGGAGTCGAACTGGGTCACGTGCGGCACGTTCAGCCAGCTGCGGTGCAGGTTGGCGGCACCGACCTGCATCAGGCGGGTCAGGGCGACTTCTTCTACTTCACCGAACTTGCTGAAGTCCACGGCCGGAATTGGCGGGATGCCCGCACCACCGGTTGCGCCAGCGGCTGCTGGTGCTTCCTTGGCCTTCTGCATCATCGCCTTGACGTAGACCTGCACGTCTTCTTTCAGGATGCGACCGTGCGGGCCGGTGGCGGCAACTGCGCCCAGCTCGACGCCGAATTCACGGGCCAGCTGGCGAACTGCCGGGCCTGCGTGAACCTTGGCGTTGCTGCCGGCAGCCGGCGCGGTAGCGACCGGCGCTGGAGCAGCGGCAGGTGCGGCAGCCGGGGCAGGTGCAGCGGCGGCTGGGGCCGGGGCAGCAGCAGGCGCTGCGCCAGCAACCTTGAGCTTGAAGATCAGGTCGCCAGTGCCGACTTCGTCTTCCAGCTTGCACAGCACTTCTTCGACCACGCCGGCAGCAGGCGACGGGATTTCCATGGAGGCCTTGTCGGACTCCAGGGTAATCAGCGACTGGTCGGCTTCGACGGTGTCGCCGACCTTGACCAGCACTTCGATGATCTTGGCCTTGCCCGACGAGCCGATGTCCGGCACGTGGATGTCTTGCACGCTGGCGGCAGCCGGGGCTGCGGCCGGAGCAGGGGCCGGTGCTGCTTCAGCGGCTGGCGCTGGAGCAGCAGCCTGGGCAGGAGCGGCAGCCGGAGCCTCAGGGGCCGCAGCAGCGGCGCCCTCGGCTTCCAGAACCAGCAGCTCGTCGCCTTCTTTCAGGCGGTCGCCCAGCTTGACCTTCAGTTCCTTGACCACACCGGCCTTGGGCGCCGGGATCTCCATGGAGGCCTTGTCGGACTCCAGGGTCAGCAGGCTCTGGTCAGCCTCGATACGATCACCGACCTTGACGAACAGCTCGATGATTTCACCTTCACCGCTGCCGATGTCAGGTACGCGAATGAGTTCGCTCACTTAAAAATACTCCTCAGCAGTCCAGTGGGTTGCGCTTGTCCGGGTCGATGCCGAACTTGACGATGGCGTCAGCCACAACCTTGGGTTCGATCTCGCCGCGGTCAGCCAGGGCTTCCAGGGCAGCCAGCACCACGAAGTGGCGGTCGACTTCGAAGAAGTGACGCAGCTTCTTGCGGCTGTCGCTGCGACCGTAACCGTCGGTACCCAGGACCTTGAACTCTTTGCTCGGCACCCACTGGCGAATCTGCTCGGCGAACAGCTTCATGTAGTCGGTGGACGCGATGACCGGACCTTTGCGACCGTTCAGGCACTGCTCGACGTAAGTCTGCTGTGGCTTCTGGCCAGGCTTCAGGCGGTTGGCGCGTTCCACGGCCAGGCCGTCGCGACGCAGTTCGTTGAAGCTGGTGACGCTCCACACGTCGGCGCCGACGTTGAACTCTTCGCGCAGGATCTTCGCGGCTTCGCGGACTTCGCGCAGGATGGTGCCGGAGCCCATCAGCTGTACATGGTGCGCGGCTTCGCGGGTGTCTTCTTCGAGCAGGTACATGCCCTTGATGATGCCTTCCTCGACACCGGCCGGCATGGCTGGCTGCTGGTAGGATTCGTTCATCACGGTGATGTAGTAGAAGATGTCCTGTTGCTCTTCGGTCATCTTCTTCATGCCGTCCTGGATGATCACCGCCAGCTCGTAGCCGTAGGTCGGATCGTAGGTGCGGCAGTTCGGGATGGTGCCCGCCATCATGTGGCTGTGACCGTCTTCGTGCTGCAGGCCTTCACCGTTGAGGGTGGTACGGCCGGCAGTACCGCCGATCAGGAAGCCACGGGTGCGGCTGTCGCCAGCGGCCCAGGCCAGGTCGCCAATGCGCTGGAAGCCGAACATCGAGTAGAAGATGTAGAACGGCAGCATCGGCTGGTTGTGGCAGCTGTACGAGGTACCGGCAGCGATGAACGACGACATGGCGCCGGCTTCGTTGATGCCTTCCTCGAGGATCTGGCCCTTCTTGTCTTCGCGGTAGAACATCACCTGGTCTTTATCGACTGGCTCGTAGAGCTGGCCGACCGACGAGTAGATGCCCAGCTGGCGGAACATGCCTTCCATACCGAAGGTACGGGCTTCGTCCGGGATGATCGGGACGATGCGCTGGCCGATGTCCTTGTCCTTGACCAGCTGCGCGAGGATGCGCACGAAGGCCATGGTGGTGGAGATTTCGCGGTCGCCCGAACCGTCCAGGATCGCTTTCAGCGTTTCCAGTGGCGGGGTCGGCACGCTGAAGCTCTTGGCGCGGCGCTGTGGCACGAAACCGCCCAGGGCAGCACGGCGCTCGGCCAGGTACTTGGCTTCGGCAGAACCTTCTTCCGGCTTGAAGAACGGCAGGTTCTCAAGGTCGGCATCCTTGACCGGGATGTCGAAGCGGTCACGGAAGTGACGCAGGCTGTCGACGTCGACCTTCTTGGTGTTGTGCGCGGTGTTCTTGGCTTCGCCAGCACCGGTACCGTAACCCTTGATGGTCTTGGCCAGGATGACGGTCGGCTGCTCTTTGTGGTTCACAGCCTGGTGGTACGCCGCGTAGACCTTGTACGGGTCGTGGCCGCCACGGTTGAGCTTCCAGATCTCGTCGTCGGACAGGTCTTCGACCATGGCCTTGAGCTCTGGCGTGTTGAAGAAGTTCTCACGCACGTACGCGCCGTCTTTGGCTTTGTAGTTCTGGTACTCGCCGTCGATGACTTCGTCCATGCGGCGCTGCAGGGCACCGTTGGTGTCCTTGGCCAGCAGTGGGTCCCAGAAGCGGCCCCAGACGACTTTGTTGACGTTCCAGCCACCGCCACGGAACACGCCTTCGAGTTCCTGGATGATCTTGCCGTTGCCGCGAACCGGGCCGTCGAGGCGCTGCAGGTTGCAGTTGATGACGAAGATCAGGTTGTCCAGCTTCTCGCGGCCGGCCAGGGCGATTGCGCCCAGGGATTCCGGCTCGTCGCACTCGCCGTCGCCCATGAAGCACCAGACCTTCTGCTTGCCGGCCGGGATGAAGCCACGGGCTTCCAGGTACTTCATGAAGCGCGCCTGGTAGATAGCCTGGATCGGGCCCAGACCCATGGATACGGTCGGGAACTGCCAGAAGTCAGGCATCAGCCATGGGTGCGGATACGAAGACAGGCCGTTGCCGTCCACTTCCTGACGGAAGTTGTTCATCTGGTCTTCGTTGATGCGGCCTTCCATGAAGGCACGGGCGTAGACGCCTGGCGATGCGTGGCCCTGGAAGAAGATCAGGTCGCCGCCATGTTCTTCAGTTGGCGCCTGGAAGAAGTAGTTGAAGCCGATGTCGTACAGGGTGGCACTGGAAGCGAAGCTGGAGATGTGGCCGCCCAGGTCCGAATCCTTCAGGTTGGTGCGCATCACCATGGCCAGCGCGTTCCAACGCACCATCGAGCGAATGCGGCGTTCCATGAACAGGTCGCCAGGCATGCGTGCTTCGTGGGTGACAGGGATGGTGTTGCGGTATGGCGTGGTGATCGCGTACGGCAGCTGGGAGCCACTGCGGGTGGCCAGCTCGCCCATGCGGGTCATCAGGTAATGAGCGCGGTCTTCGCCTTCTTTGTCGAGGACCGACTCCAGGGCATCCAGCCATTCCTGGGTTTCGATTGGATCGAGGTCTTGCATGGCTTGCTCCAGGGCGGAAAGGCCACCAGAATCGGGGGCCTGAGTTTGCGACTGGCCTTATGGGCAGACGTCGTGAATTCTTGGATTACCGGGGTGTCTCCCGGCGCCGTGTAGTTTTACTACATTTGCTCCGGCATTTCATGCTTTTGCGCGTCATGGGTAGTAGTAAAACTACACAAATGCGACGTTTGGTCGCACCTTGGCTTGTGAGGAAAAACGTTCATGTTGGTTGGCGGTGTGTCGCGAACAGGTGAATCTTGATGTTTCTTGCCAATGATTCGTTTTTTTCAGCTATTTCCAACTTTTGTATGACAGTCCAACCGTGGTCCGGCTTCCTCTTGGCCGCTTTTTCCCCTCCATTTCACGCCGATCAAGGATAGACCATGCGCCTACCTTTGCCGCTCGAACTGCCTGCTTCCCTGCAACCGCTGGTCGTTCGCAACCAGCAGTTCCTGAGCGATGCCGTGGCAGGCCACGCCGACCTCGACCTGCACACCTGGAGCCCATTGCACCGGCAACAGTTCGATCAGGTTGCCGCTGCCAGTGACTTCGTCCTTGGCGTGGCCCAGCGCGAGCCGGCCATGCTGTTTGCCCTGATCGCCAGCGGTGAACTGGACCGCCGTTACGTTGCGGGCGAGCTGCGCGGGCAGATCGCCGCGGCGGCCCAGGCCGCGCAAAGCGAAGACGAGCTGGCGCGCAACCTGCGCCGCGAGCGCAACCGCCAGCAGGTGCGCATCATCTGGCGTGACATCACCCGCCAGGCCGAACTGGGCGAGACTTGCCGCGACCTGTCCGACCTCGCCGACGCGGCCATCGACGAAGCCTACCAATGGCTGTACCTGCGCCACTGCCAGCAGTTCGGCACGCCGATCGGCAACCGCAGCGGCCAGCCGCAGCACATGGTGGTGCTGGGCATGGGCAAGCTGGGCGCGGTGGAATTGAACCTGTCGTCGGATATCGACCTGATCTTTGCCTTCCCCGAGAACGGTGAAACCGAAGGCGTCAAGCGTTCGCTGGAAAACCAGGAATTCTTCACCCGCCTGGGGCAGCGCCTGATCAAGGCGCTCGACCCGGTGACCGTCGACGGCTTCGTGTTCCGTGTCGACATGCGCCTGCGCCCCTATGGCTCGGCCGGCGCACTGGTGCTCAGCTTCAATGCACTGGAGCAGTACTACCAGGACCAGGGCCGCGACTGGGAGCGCTACGCGATGATCAAGGCGCGGGTGGTGGCCGGTGATCAGGCCGCTGGCGCGCAGCTGCAAGACATGCTCAAACCCTTCGTGTACCGGCGTTACCTGGACTTTTCGGCGATCGAAGCGCTGCGCACGATGAAGCAGCTGATCCAGCAGGAAGTGCGGCGCAAGGGCATGGCCGACAACATCAAGCTCGGCGCCGGTGGCATCCGCGAGGTCGAGTTCATCGCCCAGGCCTTCCAGCTGATCCACGGCGGCCGCGACCTGAGCCTGCAACTGCGGCCATTGCTCAAGGTGCTGGCAACCCTGGAAGGCCAAGGTTACCTGCCCCCCGCCGTGGTGGCAGAGCTGCGCGAAGGCTATGAATTCCTGCGTTACACCGAGCACGCCATCCAGGCCATCGCCGACCGCCAGACGCAGATGCTGCCGGACAGCGAGCTGGACCGTGAGCGTGTCGCCTATATCCTCGGTTTTGCCGACTGGCAGAGCTTCCACGAGCAGTTGATGTACTGGCGCGGCCGGGTCGACTGGCACTTCCGCCAGGTCATCGCCGACCCCGATGAAGACGAAGGCGAAGGCGAGCTGGTGGTGGGTGGCGAGTGGTCGCCGCTGTGGGAGCAGGCCCAGGATGAAGAAGCCGCGGGTCGTCAGCTGGAAGAGGCCGGTTTCAAGCTGCCGACCGAAGCGTTGCGCCGCCTCGCCGCACTGCGCGCCAGCCCGCAGCTGCGCTCGATGCAGCGCATCGGCCGCGAGCGCCTGGATGCCTTCATTCCACGCCTGCTGGCCCAGGCCGTGGAGCATGACAACCCGGACCTGGTACTGGAACGCGTGCTGCCGCTGGTAGAGGCCGTGGCACGGCGTTCGGCCTACCTGGTGCTGCTCACCGAAAACCCGGGTGCCTTGCGCCGCTTGCTGACCCTGTGCGCGGCCAGCCCATGGATCGCCGAGCAGATCGCTCGCTACCCGTTGCTGCTCGATGAGCTGCTCAACGAAGGCCGCCTGTTCAGCCCGCCACTGGCGCCAGAGCTGGCTGCCGAGCTGCGCGAGCGGCTGACGCGCATCCCCGAGGACGACCTGGAGCAGCAGATGGAAGCGCTGCGCCACTTCAAGCTGGCCCACAGCCTGCGTGTGGCCGCCTCGGAAATCAGCGGCAACCTGCCGTTGATGAAAGTCAGCGACTACCTGACCTGGCTGGCCGAAGCCATTCTCGACCAGGTGCTGGCCCTGGCCTGGCGCCAGACCGTGGCCCGTCATGGCCAGCCCAAACGCAGTGATGGCAGCTTGTGCGAGCCGGGCTTCATCATCATCGGCTATGGCAAGGTCGGTGGCCTGGAGTTGGGCCATGGTTCGGACCTGGACCTGGTGTTCATTCACGATGGCGACCCGCAAGCGGAAACCGACGGCGCCAAGCCGATCGACAGTGCGCAGTTCTTCACCCGCCTGGGCCAGCGCATCATCCACCTGCTGACTGCCCAGACCAACTCCGGCCAGCTGTACGACGTCGACATGCGCCTGCGCCCGTCCGGCGCGGCGGGGCTGCTGGTCAGCTCGCTGGGGGCGTTCGAGCGTTACCAGCAAAGTGAGGCCTGGACCTGGGAGCATCAGGCCCTGGTCCGTGCCCGTGTGCTGGTGGGCTGCAAGCAGGTGGCGACGGCGTTCGAGGGCGTGCGCGCCAAGGTCCTGGGCCAGGCCCGTGATCTGGGCAAGTTGCGCAGCGAAGTGAGCGAGATGCGTGCCAAGATGCGCGACAACCTCGGCACCAAGGCCACGCTTGCCGGTACCGCGGCCAATGCCTTCGATGCCGGGGTGCCGTTCGATATCAAGCAGGATGCCGGCGGTATCGTCGATATCGAATTTATGGTGCAATACGCCGCTTTGGCCTGGTCTCACGAGCACCCGGCCATACTCCGATGGACCGATAACATCCGCATTCTGGAAGAGCTGGAGCAGGCAGGTTTGATGCCGGCCAGTGACGCGGTGCTGTTGCGTGAGGTGTACAAGGCGTTCCGTTCGGCGTCGCACCGCCAGGCCCTGCAGAAGCAGGCCGGGGTGATCGACGCGGCGCAGTTTGCCGATGAGCGCCGCCAGGTGCGGCGGATCTGGGGTGAGCTGGGGCTGACCTGAAGGCCCGGAAAGGGTCTGAGTGGTACACTGTCCGCCACATAGCCTGAATATAAAGAGGGGAGGCCAGGCTGTATGCAGCCTGTAGCCTCCCCGAGCGTTTCTGGACTAAGCATGAGAATACTGATCATTGGCCCCAGCTGGGTCGGCGACATGGTGATGGCGCAGACCCTGTTCCAGTGCCTGAAACAGCAGCACCCCGACTGCGTGATCGACGTGCTGGCGCCCGAGTGGAGCCGGCCGATCCTCGAACGCATGCCCGAAGTGCGCCAGGCCTTGAGCTTCCCGCTTGGCCACGGCGCGCTGGAGCTGGCCACGCGTCGGCGCATCGGCAAGTCCCTGGCCGGCCAGTACGACCAGGCCATCCTGCTGCCCAACTCGCTGAAGTCGGCGTTGGTGCCGTTCTTTGCCGGCATCCCCAAGCGCACCGGTTGGCGCGGCGAAATGCGTTTCGGCCTGCTCAACGACGTGCGCAAGCTGGACAAGGCCCGCTACCCGTTGATGATCGAGCGCTTCATGGCCCTGGCCTACGCGCCCGGTGCCGAGCTGCCGCAGCCGTATCCACGGCCGAACCTGCAGATCGAAGCGCAGAGCCGTGAAGCCGCAATGGCCAAGTTCGGCCTGGCGCTGGACCGCCCGGTGCTGGCGCTGTGCCCTGGCGCCGAGTTCGGCGAGGCCAAGCGCTGGCCGGCCGAGCATTACGCAGAAGTGGCTGACGCCATGATCCGCCAGGGCTGGCAGGTGTGGCTGTTCGGCTCGAAGAACGATCACCCGGTCGGTGAGCAGATCCGCGACCGCCTGATCCCGGGCCTTCGTGAAGAGTCGTACAACCTGGCGGGCGAAACCTCGCTGGCCGAGGCCATCGACCTGATGTCCTGCGCCGATGCCGTGGTGTCCAACGACTCCGGTCTGATGCACGTGGCCGCCGCACTGAACCGCCCGCTGGTCGCGGTGTACGGTTCCACCTCGCCAGGCTTCACGCCGCCGTTGGCCGAACAGGTGGAAGTGGTGCGCACCGGCATCGAGTGCAGCCCGTGCTTCGACCGCACCTGCCGCTTCGGCCACTACAACTGCCTGCGCCTGCTGGAACCTGGCAAAGTCATCGCCGCCCTGCACAGCCTGGGTGGTCCGAACCTGATCGATACCGTGGCCGAGGTCGACTAAGTGCGGGTACTGATCATCAAGACCTCGTCGCTGGGTGATGTGATCCACACCCTGCCGGCGCTGACCGACGCCGCCCATGCCATCCCGGGCATCCGTTTTGACTGGGTGGTGGAAGAAGGCTTCGCCGAGATCCCCAGCTGGCACCCGGCGGTCGACCAGGTCATCCCGGTGGCGATCCGCCGCTGGCGCAAGAACATCTGGCAGACGATCAAGAGTGGCGAGTGGAAGGCGTTCAAGCAGCGCGTTCGCGAGCGCAAGTATGACCTGGTGATCGATGCCCAGGGCCTGGTCAAGTCGGCTTGGCTGACCCGCTACGTCAAGGCCCCGGTCGCTGGGCTGGACCGCTACTCGGCCCGTGAAGGCTGGGCCAGCCGTTTCTATGACCGGCCGCTGTCGGTCGCCGTTGGCCAGCATGCCGTGGAGCGAGTGCGACAACTGTTCGCCATGGCCCTGGCCTATGACCTGCCGGAAGGCATCGGTCACTACGGCCTCGACCTCGACCGCCTGCAACTGCCGCCGGCTGCGCCCTATGTGGTGTTCCTGCACGGCACGACCTGGGCGACCAAGCACTGGCCCGAAGCCTACTGGCGCGAACTGGCCGAGCGCCTGGGCCGGCGCAAGCTGCAGGTGCGCCTGCCGTGGGGCAACCCGGCCGAGAAGGCCCGCGCCGAGCGCATCGCCCTGGGCTTGAACAACTGCCAGGTGCTCCCCAAATTGAACCTTGTCGGCGTCGCCCGCGTGTTGGCGGCGGCCAAGGCCTGTGTGGCGGTGGATACCGGCCTCGGCCACCTGGCCGCAGCGCTGGATGTGCCGACCATTTCGCTGTTCGGCCCGACCAACCCGGGCCTGACCGGCGCCTATGGCCGCGTGCAGGTTCACCAGGCCAGCGATTTCCCTTGCGCGCCGTGCCTGCAGAAGAAATGCACCTATAAACCGAGCGCTGACGACCGGCGCCGGTTCGATCTGAAACGCGAGTGGCCACTGTGCTTCACTCGCCTGAATCCCGAGCATGTAGCGAGCCGCCTGAGCGCGCTGCTGCTGGCTGAGGATGTTCGTTGATGCAACTGGCTTTCGTGCTTTACAAATATTTCCCCTTCGGCGGCCTGCAGCGCGACTTCATGCGCATTGCCCTGGAATGCCAGAAGCGGGGCCACCAGATCCGCGTGTACACGCTGATCTGGGAGGGTGACATTCCGCCGGGCTTCGAGGTGCTGGTGGCGCCGGTCAAGGCGATCTTCAACCACCGGCGCAACGAGAAGCTCAGCGCCTGGATGGAAGCGGACCTGGCCAAGCGCCCGGTCGACCGCCTGATCGGCTTCAACAAGATGCCGGGGCTGGACGTGTACTACGCCGCCGACGGCTGCTTCGAGGACAAGGCGCAGACCCTGCGCGGCGGCCTGTACCGCCGTTGGGGCCGCTACCGGCATTTTGCCGAGTATGAGCGCGCCGTGTTCGCCAAGGACGCGCGCACCGAAGTCCTGATGATTTCCGAAGTGCAGCAGCCGCTGTTCATCAAGCACTACGGCACTCCGGTGGAACGCTTCCACCTGCTGCCGCCAGGCATTTCCCAGGACCGCCGCGCGCCGGCCAATGCCGCCGAGATCCGCGCCGAGTTCCGCAAGGAATTCAACCTGGGCGATGACGACCTGCTGCTGGTGCAGATCGGTTCGGGCTTCAAGACCAAGGGCGTCGACCGCAGCCTCAAGGCCTTGGCCGCGCTGCCTTCGGCGCTGCGCAAGCGCACCAGGCTGATGGTGATCGGCCAGGACGACCCCAAGGTGTTCCAGCTGCAGAGCGCCACCCTGGGCCTGGGCGAGCAGGTGCAGTTCCTCAAGGGCCGCAGCGACATCCCGCGCTTCCTGCTGGGCGCCGACCTGCTGATTCACCCGGCGTACAACGAGAACACCGGCACGGTGCTGCTCGAAGCACTGGTGGCCGGCCTGCCGGTGCTGGTGTCCAAGGTCTGCGGCTACGCCCACTACATCGCCGAGGCCGACAGCGGCCTGGTGCTGGACGAGCCGTTCGAGCAGGAGCAGCTCAATGCTTACCTGCAGCGCATGCTCGAAGACGGGCAGGCCCGCGCCGACTGGTCGCGCAACGGCCTGGCCTTTGCCGACAGCGCCGACCTGTACAGCATGCCGCAGCATGCTGCCGATGTGATCCTGGGGCAGGAGAACGCATGAAGCTGATATTGGCCGAACCCTTCAAGCGCCTGTGGGCCGGGCGTGATGCCTTCGATGCCGTGGAAGCGCTGCAAGGCGAGGTCTATCGCGAGCTGGAAGGCCGTCGCACGCTGCGTACCGAGGTCGAGGGCGAAGGTTTCTTCGTGAAGATTCACCGCGGCATCGGCTGGGGCGAGATCTTCAAGAACCTGTTCACCGCCAAGCTGCCGGTGCTCGGTGCCGGCCAGGAATGGCAGGCCATCCAGCGCCTGCATGAAGTGGGTGTGCCGACCATGACCGCGGTCGCCTATGGCGAGCGTGGCAGCAACCCGGCCAGCCAGCATTCGTTCATCGTCACCGAAGAGCTGGCGCCGACCATCAGCCTGGAAGACTTCAGCATCGACTGGGTCAAGAACCCGCCCGAGCCGCGCCTGAAGCGTGCGCTGATCGCTGAAGTGGCGAAGATGACCGGCGGCATGCACCGTGCCGGGGTCAACCACCGCGACTGCTACATCTGCCACTTCCTGCTGCACACCGACCGGCCAGTGACGCCGGAAGACTTCAAACTGTCGGTCATCGACCTGCACCGCGCCCAGACCCGGGCGAAAATCAGCCGCCGCTGGCGCGACAAGGACCTGGCCGCGCTGTACTTCTCGGCGCTGGACATCGGCCTGACCCGGCGCGACAAGCTGCGCTTCCTGCGTGGTTATTTCCAGCGCCCGTTGCGCCAGGTTCTGGCCGAAGAGGCCGCGCTGCTCGCCTGGCTCGAACGCAAGGCGCAGAAGCTCTACGATCGCAAGCAACGCTATGGGGATGCACTCTGATGGCGGGTTGGACACTGGCGCCAGGCTACGAACATCTGGCGTCGGACTTCGGCAGCCTCGATGCGGTCTTTGCCCTCAAGGGCGAACACCTCACGCGTGACCCGCTCAGCGAAGTCATCCGCATCGAGCGTGACGGGGTCAACTACTACGTCAAGCGTTACACCGGCGCCGGCAAGCACATGCGCCGTTACCTGGGCCGGCCACGCATCAAGGCCGAATGGCAGAACCTCAAGCAGTTCGCCAAGTGGGAGATTCCCACTGCCGAGGTGGTGGCCTGGGGCCTGGAACGAAAGGGCCTGGCCTTTGGCCGTGGCGCGATGATCACCCGCGAACTGCCGCGTACCGAAGACCTCTCGGCCTTGGCCGAGCGCAACGACCCACGCCTGGCTGACCGGGTCTGGGTCGACAAGCTGAGCCGTCAGCTGGCGCGCCATACCCGGGTGATGCATGAGCACCGTTTTGCCCACAACGACCTGAAATGGCGCAACCTGCTGGTCGACGACCTGGGCACGCTGTTCTTCATCGACTGCCCGACCGGCGACTTCTGGCGCGGCTTCATGTGGCGCCACCGCATGATCAAAGACCTGGCATGCCTGGACAAGGTGGCCAAATATCACCTGTCGGCGACCCAGCGCCTGCGTTTCTACCTGCAGTACCGTGGGCGTCAGCGCCTGAATGTGCGCGACAAGCGGCGCATTCGCCAGGTGCTGAGCTTCTTCGAGGGAAGGGAATGACCGATTACCTGGCCAGCGCGGACCTCGCGCTGCTCAAACGCCATGGCTTGAACGATTTCGAGGCGCTGTGGGCGCTGCAACTCGACGCCGTGGACGAACCCAACACCGGCCGTGGCGGCTGGAGCAGCGTCTACCGCCTGGAGCTCGAAGGTAAAGGCTATTACCTCAAGCGCCAGAGCGATTACCTGACCCGCAGCTTGCACCGGCCGTTTGGCGAACCGACCTTCGCCCGCGAGTTCCGCAACATCAGCCGCTACCAGAAGCTGCACATCCCGGCCTTGCAGGCCGTGTTCTATGGCGAGCGCAAGCAGAACGGCCAGCACCGGGCGATCCTGATGACCCGTGCGCTGGACGATTGGAGCGACCTCGAAGGCCTGCTGGCTCAGTGGCCACAGCTTGCCGATGATGCCCGGGCGGGCATCCTCAAGGCCTGCGGCCAGCTGGCGCGCACCCTGCACAGTGCAGGCCTGGTGCACGGCTGTTTCTATCCCAAGCACATCTTCCTGCGCCAACGCCGCGAAGGCTGGGAAGCGCAGCTGATCGACCTGGAAAAGACCCGGCCGCTGCTGTTCGGCGCGCGCGACCGCTTGCGCGACCTGGAGCCGCTGCTGCGCCGTGCCGGCGCCTGGAGCGAGGCGGACGTGCGCCAGTTGCTGGCCGCCTACCTGCAGCAGCCTGCCGACGGCGCGCTGGTCGGCACCTGGTTGCAACGCCTGACGCAACGCCGTCGTGAAAAAGAGGCCCGCTGATGCGTTTGTCCGAACTCAAAGACGCCGGGCGCAGCCCGACGCTGCCCTTGAGCATCACCCTGGCCGATGCCGCTGGCACGGCTGACCTGCAATTGCTCAGCCTGCTGCGGGTGTTGCCTGGCCAGCGCTATGTCGGCGCCGGCATCTGGCGCGGCACCCCGGTGCTGGCCAAGCTGCTGGTCGGCGGCAATGCCGCACGGCATTTCCAGCGTGAGCTGGATGGCGTGAAGCTGCTGGCCAAAGAGGGCCTGACCACGCCGCAACTGCTTGCCGACGGCCTCAAGGAAGGCGAGGGCGGCTGGCTGCTGTTCGAATTCCTCGAGGGTGCCGAAAGCCTGGCCGATGCCTGGGCTGCGGTGGAAAAACTGCCGGTGCTGGCTGACGAGCAGCACCTGGTCCTGGGCGAAGCCCTCACCGCCGTGGCACGGATGCATGCGCAAGGCCTGTGGCAGGAAGACCTGCACCTGGACAACCTGTTGCGCCACGGCGGCAAGCTGTACCTGATCGACGGCGCCGGCATCAAGGCCGAGACGCCTGGCCAGCAGCTGTCGCGCCCGCGTGTACTGGAAAACCTCGGGGTGTTCTTCGCCCAGTTGCCCAAGCGCCTGGAGCCGTTCATCGAAGAGCTGTTGGTGCACTACCTGCTGGCTAACGCCGAGCACGCGCTGCCACTGGAAGCGCTGCAGAAGCAGGTGGACAAGGTGCGCAGCTGGCGGCAGAAGGACTACCTGGAGAAGGCTGGCCGCGAGTGCAGCCTGTTCAGCGTCGAGCGCAGCCTCTCTGGCCTGCGTGCGATCCGCCGCAGTGAGGTAGACGCCATGCTGCCCGTGCTGGAGCAAGCTGACGCGCTGATCGACCAGGGCCACCTGTACAAGACCGGTGGTGCCGCCAGCGTGGCGCGTATCGAGGCGAATGGCCGCCAGCTGGTGCTCAAACGCTACAACATCAAGAACACCGCGCACTGGTTCAAGCGCTTCTGGCGCCCGAGCCGGGCCTGGCATTCGTGGATCGAAGGGCATCGCCTGGAATTCCTCGACATTGCTACCCCGCGCCCGTTGGCCGTGCTGGAACAGCGCATCATGGGCCTGCGCAGCCGCGCCTACCTGGTCACCGAGTATGTCGACGGCCCGGACCTGACCGCCTGCTTCGCTCCCTTCGTGGAAAGCGGCGAAGTGCCGGAAGAACAGGTCGATGCCCTGGTGCACCTCATGCAGCAGTTGATCCGCGAGCGCATCAGCCACGGTGATTTCAAGGGCCACAACCTGTTCTGGGACAACGGCCAGTGGTCACTGATCGACCTCGACGCGATGTGCCAGCATGCCACCCAGCTCAGTTTCGCTCCGGCCTATGCCCGTGACCGGGCGCGGCTGCTGCGCAATTGGCCAAAAGGCAGCGCTTTGTATCAGCGCTTGGATCGACTGCTGCCTCGGCTGTCCCAGTAGGCCGCAGGCAGTGCCAGCCAGTCGCTGCTGCGGCCGGGCTGGCGCACACGAATGCGCCATGCGCCACCTTGCTGCTGCAAGACCGCCGAAGCTGGCACGGCGCCGCTGAGGGTGTCAGGCAGCAGCAGATGGTAGTGGCCGGCGAGCAGGTGCTGGCGAACGGGAAGCTGGTGCCTACCCAGCTGCAGGTACAGCAGGCTGCCCGCTGCGAAGAGGCCTGGTTGATTTTCGATCGCGCTGCCTTGCTGTGCCGGGCTCAGGCTGCATTGCTCCAGCAGTGTGGCAATGTCGGGCAACCCGTCATACCAGAGCACGGGCGAGTCCACTGTCCAGCTGCCGTCTTGCTTGCGTTTGATCGGCAGCTTCAGAAAGGCAAAGGGCTGGTCCGGGTCGGTGGCTCGCCAGCGCCGGCCGTCATAGCTGACATTGAAAAACCGCCCCAGGTTGTCTTGCACATAGTACTGGCTCAGCCCCGGCTTGGCCGACGGTAGCTCATAGACCGCCTCGCCATGCAGGGTATCGATTCGGTAGCGCAGCCGGGCCCGCTCAGGCAAGGCCTCGTAATGCCTGGGCAGCGGCACCGGAGGCGGTTTGGGCAGCCCGCGCAGGGCTCGGCGCATCAGGCCCGACCCTGCCATTTCGTTGAGCCCTGCGGTGCCATGGCCGAGGGCGGCGATGGCATGGTGAAGGGCGCCAGCATGATCATCCTGTTCGAAGGCTTCGAAACCATCCCATATCGATATCGACATGCGGGCAAATGCCAGGGCAATCATTGCGCGCTGCGGCAATACCAGGCTGACGATATCCAGCAGAAGCCGGACGACATTGACTGAAAATTCACCGAGCAACTCCTGGTTGCTGCGCGTTGACGTATCCGTTTCGCTCATCAGGCCGTTGACCTCCGCACGGTAGAGCGCTTGCAACAGGTTGCCGGTTATCGTCTGGGCCTTCACGGTACTTCCGAGCCCACCCTTGCGCAGGCGCCTTTCCAGCAAGCGTCCGCTAGTCGTCGGCAAGCGCTGGAGCAGATAGGCCTGCAGGTGAAGGTCGCCGCGCACCGCCTTGATCAGCGCGCGCGTTCCGCTGTATTCGCGCCAGTAGCGGCGGTCCGGGACGTCCGGGCAGTACACCACGATGCGTCGGGATGCCTGTGGTGAGACCAGCAGCACCACGCCTTGCAGGGTGTCTTCATTGATGAGCAACTGCTGTGCGTGCACCGCGTGCCCTGCGAACGGTGGCCGGCTTTGGCTGTCGGCTGAGTGGATGACCGTGCTGGCCCAGCCATAGCCCTGCTCGCTGGCGTCATCGAGGAAATGGCCGGCGTAGCGTGCCTTGACCGCTTCGGCATGCATGCGCGTGCGCATCAGCTGTCCATGGGCCTTTTGTCGCCAGCGGCCTTGCGCTGAATCGAGTAGCTCGCTGCGCAGGTAGGCTTGGTAGCCGTTGCCCGCGTTGAGTCGCCGTACAATGTCCTTTACCCGCTGAGGCGTGAGCGCGGGCAGAGGTTGGTCGCCATGCACGTATACGCGCGCCGTCAGCCAGTAATCCACGTCGAACCAGGCAATGTTCAGCAATGCCAGTTCTTCGAGGCGGTAGGTGTGATGCACCAGTTCGATGGTGTCGCCGACCTGCGGGCGGCTCGCAATCGGGATGTAGCTGCTGGTACTGCCAGTGGGTTGTGGGTGGATGAACGGGCCTTTCTGGCGCGCCAGGGTGACGCTGACGGAAATATGCTTGGGGTCGATATCCAGGCCTGGGTCACGTTGCAGGTACTCGCGCAGGCGCTCGTTGACCCAATGCAGCAAGCTGTGCCGTTGCGTGAATTGATCCAGTGTCAGGATGCCAGGGCCGCTGGCGCCTTCGATGGCGGCTATCTGTTCTTGCATGGCCTGCATGATGTGCGCGACACCTTGCGCCGAGGTCTTGCTCAGCCAGTTGGGCAAGTGTTTTTCCAGCAGCAGGCCGTAGCGGTTGGCCATCGGCCCTTTGCTGCTGACGGCGCCGCGCCAGTCCAGGGCCTTGGCCAATGCCTGGTCGAACTGCCCGATGTCACGCTGCTGCCCGCGATTCCAGGCGGCCTGCCAGGCGTGGCTGAGCTGCTTGATCTGCGCGTCGCGGATAGCGTGAGCGAAGTAGTCGGCCAGATCGTCGGTGTACCAGTCGTAGCGCAAGCGTTCGGCTTGGCGGGCATTGTGTTGTTCAGCAGGGTCGATCATCAGCCTGACCAGGTGCTCGCTTTGCTGGGGGTCTTCCAGGCGCTCGCAGACTTCCTGATGAAGGGCCGTCAGGCTGTCGAAGGTCTCGATGCCGTGGGCCACGCTGCACAGCAGCGCTCGGCCAACACCTTCGTGAGGCTCCAGCAAGCCCCCCTCCAGGCCGCGCTCGGTGAGCACCAGAAAACCTGGCAGATAACTACGCCAGTTGGGGGCGGTGCTGCTCAGCAGGATTCGATAGATTTGCGGGCGCATGTCCGTAGGCAATTGCCGTCGTTGCCAGGGGTAAGGCATCTGTATGCAGGTCCTGAGCAGCTGTGCGTGTTGGGGGGAAAGGGTCTGGTCGGTCATGCGCACGCGGATTTCTGCCTCGAACCGGTCGCGCAAGTACGAAGCCAGCCGAACCACGCGGCTCAAACCATTGCCACCACGCGCCATCCAGTAGGTGGCCAGGCGCGCGTGCAAGCCCTGGCGTAGGCCATTGCAGAAGCTGTGGATGCGCTGGTTGAAATCGAGTGGCAGGCTGATGACCGGATAATCGGTATGTCGTGGCCGACTGCCTGCGGGTACGCGGAACGCGCCGCCATCGAACAGATGAAAGCCCACCAGCTGAAACAGTGAATGGCCTTCGAACATTAATGTACGGGCGCTGATGGCGAGCCCTGGAAAGAGCCCGGCGAGGTGCTGATCGAGGGCATGTTCGATGCCTTGCAGCGGTGGCAGCAAGGTGTCCAGCTGGGCGTCCAGCACCTGGAACAAGGGCTGTGTGGTCATGCTTCGTCTCCTTGAGCGAGGCAGACCATGTTGCGCGGGCGTGGTGAGCTGGCGGTGTTAGTCAGTTACCACTGGCGCGCCACAGGCCACGCATGGATAGCCAGGCGGGCAGGCCAAGACCGAGCCACGACAGCCCGTCCCACCAGCCGTCGCCAAGCAAGGCGGCGAACAGGCCGAGCGCACCGAGGGCGGCAATCAGCGCTGGCCAGGCAAAGATGCGCGAACTGGTCTGCGACGTGTGGCTCATGGCCGTGCCTCCCGGCGCTTGCTGCGCTTGCCCCACCACAGGTACAGGCCGCTAGCCAGCACGATGATCGTCAGTACATCGAGGATTGCCCACAGGACCTGCATCGGTCGCCCGCCGTAGTCACCGAAATGCAGCGGCTGCGACAGGCCCATGGCGTCCATGTACCAGGGGCGCTCGCCAACGGCTGTCACGTCGAGTGTCTGCGCGTCGATCAGTACGGGCGTCAGCAGGTGCGAGGTCAGGTGCGTGGCGCCTTTCATGAACACGGCGTAATGGTGTTCGCTGGAGAAGCGAGTGCCGGGGAAGGCGATGAAGTCCGGGCGCATGCCGGGCGCGGCGCGCCCGGCGATCTCCAGCAGTCGCGTGGCCGGGGCGCGCTCGGTGAGTGCCGGGGCATCCCGATAAGGGGCGACCATGACGGCCAGGCTGTCGTTGCGCCAGGCGGCAATGACGAGGTCGGAGAGGGCGCTGATCACCCCGGTGACGCCGACGGTCAGCGCCCAGGCCAGGGTGACGATGCCGATCAGGTTGTGCAGGTCGAGCCAGCGCAGTCGGGAGGATTTGTCGTGGCGTACGGTGGCGAACTCCAGGCGGCGCATGAACGGCGCATACAGCACGGTGCCGGAGATGATCGCAACGACGAACAGTACGCCCATGAACGCCAGCAACAACTTGCCGGGCAGGCCGGCGAACATGTCCACATGCAAGCGCAGCATGAGCATCATGAAACCACCGTTGGCGGCGGGCATGGCCACGGCTTCGCCGCTGCGGGCGTCGAGCATGAAGGTGTGCGACGAATTGGGTTCGGTGCCGGCGGTGGCCGCGGTGATCGTGAGTACGCCGTCGGGCTCGTCTTGGTCGAAGCCGAAATACTGCACCACTTCGCCGGGGCGGTGCTGCTCAGCTTTCAGCACAAGCTGTTGCAGGTCCAGATGCGGGGTGCCGGCGGGCATCTCGCGCAACTCTGGTGCGTCACCGAGCAGGTGTTCGAGTTCGTGGTGGAAGATCAGCGGCAGGCCGGTGAGTGCCAGCAACAGCAGGAACAGGGTGCAGACCAGGCTGCTCCAGGTGTGGATCACCGACCAGCGGCGCAGGGTTGGGCTTTTCATCACGGTACCGACGTTTGTCTGTTGGAGCGTGGGGGCTGCGCAACAGCCCCCCGATCACTCAGAACTTGTAGGAAGCACTGGCCACGACACTGCGCTCGTCGCCGTAGTAGCAGTAGAAGCTGTCGCAGGTGGAGATGTAGTCCTTGTTGAACAGGTTGGTCGCGTTGACCGCCACCGACGCGCCCTTGAGGCTGCTGCTCAGGCGACCGAGGTCGTAGTGCACCGAGGCGTCGAACACGGTGTAGGCGTTCGCCTTGCCCAGGTAGGTATTGGCCTGGTCGCCGTAGGTGTTGCCGGTGTAGCGCGCACCGCCACCGATGCCGAAGCCGTCGAGCACGCCGCTGTGCCAGGTGTAGTCGGCCCACAGCGAGGCTTGCTGGTTGGGCATCAGCTGCAGGCGGTTGCCCTTGTACAGGCCGTCCTGCACTTCCGATTTGGCCAGGGTGTAGGCGGCCGTCAGCTTGAGGTTTTCGGTGACGTCGGAAACGGCTTCCAGCTCCAGGCCATGGACTTTCACTTCGCCGGTCTGGCTGGTGACGGTCACACCGCCGACGTTGTTGGTGACCGAAACGTTTTTCTGCGTCAGGTCATACACGGCTGCCGACAGCAGGGTGTTGGAGCCCGGTGGCTGGTACTTGACGCCCAGTTCCCACTGCTTGCCTTCGGTCGGTTTGAACGACTCGGATGAGGACACGGCAGCATTGCTGGACGGCTGGAACGACTCGGCATACGACAGGTACGGCACGAAGCCCGAGTCGAACACGTAGCTGATGGCCGCGTTGCCGCTGAATTTCTTGTCGCGCTGGGTGTTGGTGGCGTCGCCCTGATTGAGGAACTTGGTGCTGGTGTGCACCCAGTCTTCACGGCCGCCCAGGGTCAGGCGCCAGTTGTCGAGGGCCATCTGGTCCTGGATGTACACGCCGGTCTGATGGGTTTTCTGGTCGTAGTCGTAAAACGCCGTGGAGCGGTCCGGACGGGTGATTGGCACCCCGTAGATCGGGTTGATCACGTTGCTGTCCGGCACGTTGAAGCCAAAGATCGACAGGTAGTTGGTGTTGATGCGCTGGTGGTCCAGGCCCAGCAGCAGGGTGTGGGTCACCTCGCCAGTGGCGAAGTCGCCCTGGAAGTTGTTGTCCACCGCGAACTGGCTGATGTCTTCATCGGTGTTGGTAGACATGCGGCTGACGGTACCATCGTCCTGCACCGGAGGCGTGGTTGCGTTATAGCTGCCGGGGGTGATGGTCTGGAACGCCAGGTCCGTCTTGGTGTAGCGCAGGTTCTGACGGAACTGCCAGACATCGTTGATGCGGTGTTCGAAGGCGTAACCCAGCGCGTAGTAGGTGCGGTCGTAGAACTCGTAGTCCGGGTCACCCAGGTTCTTGTGGTGGGAGATCTTGCCGAACGGCATGTCGATCTTGGTGCCCTGGATCGGCCGGAACTGGCTGGTGGCGCCGGTATCATCGCGAGTGAACTGGGTCAGCAGGGTCAGCGAAGTGTCGTCGTCGATGTTCCAGGTCAGGCTTGGCGCGATGTTGTAGCGCTTGTCATCGATATGGTCGATCTGCGTGCCGCCATCGCGAATCACACCACTGACGCCGTATAGAAAACGGCCTTCGTCATCAATCTTGCCGGTGCTGGCAAAGTTGATCTGGCGGTGGTTGTCGCTGCCGTATTGCAGTTCGATTTCGTGAGCGCTTTCTGCCTGCGGGCGGCGGCTGACCATGTCCAGCAAGCCGCCAGGCGGTGTCTGGCCGTAGACAGAGGAGGCCGGGCCGCGCAGCAGGGCCAGGCGGTCGAGGTTCCAGGTTTCGGCTTTCGGGTTGGCGTACACGCCGCGTGGCAGCGGCAGGCCGTCGAGGAACTGGGTCGGCTCGAAGCCGCGCACGCGCATCCAGTCGTAACGGGTGTCGCTGCCGAAGCTGGCGGAGACGATGCCCGGCATATATTTCACGGCGTCGTCGAGGCTGTGCACACCGCGGTCGCTCATCTGCTGGCGGGTTGCCACGGAGATCGAACGCGGTACTTCGACCAGCGCGGTGTCGGTCTTGGTGCCCGCGGCAGTGCGCTTGGCCAGGTAACCGTCGACCGGGCCCCAGGCGCTTTCCGACGCGCTGGCGGCATTCACGGTGGTTTCCGGCAGGGCCAGGGCACCCTCCGGCACGGCGACCAGGCTGTAGCTGCCCACGCTGCTCTGCTGCAGTTGCAGGCCGGTGCCAAGCAGGGCTGCCTGCAGGGCACCGAGGCCATTGTACTGGCCGGTGACCGGGGCCGAGGTACGGCCGCTGACCAGCGCTGGGTCGATGGCCAGGGCGATGCCCGACTGGCTGGCGATCTGGTTCAGCGTAGAGGCCAGCGGTGCGGCGGGCAGGTTGTAGGCGCGTGGCGCAGCCTGCTCGGCGGCGAACAGGGCGGTGCTGGACAATGGCGCGGCCACGGCGATAGCCAGGGCCATCAGGCTGGGACGCAGGATACGATCAACGGCACGGGACATGCAGCGGTTCCTCGACGGATAAGTGCTAACTGCTTCCTTGCCGAGCGAGAATTCAAAAGTGACAGGGGAAATCGGAAAAAAAGTGAGAATTATTTGAATCTGGTTTTCGCCTGCGCCGTCCCCTTTGCGGGCAAGGCTACGATGGGAGCGAAATCAATCTATTTGGGAACTACGGTCACCCACCACGGCGTATGCCGCTCGATCTTCACCGGCAGCGCCGGCACCAGCGAAGCCAGGGCCAGGTCGGTATCGGTCAGCGGGAAGCTGCCGGTCACGCGCAGGTCGGCCACTTCATCGGCCACGCCCAGGTGACCGCTGCGGTAGTGGCCCAGCTGTTTCAGCAGGTCTGCCAGGCGCACGTTGTCGACCACCAGCATGCCGCGGGTCCAGGCATCGGCCCCGGCTTGCACCGGGCTTATCTGGCCGAGGCCGTTACTGTTCATCAGCACTTGCTGGCCTTCGTGCAGGACCTGTTCGTCGCCGCTGTTGTGTGGCATGGCGCCTACTGACGACTGCAAGACCTCAAGGCGTGTGCCGTTGTCTTCGCGGCGCACCAGGAAGCGCGTGCCCAGCGGGCGCAGGCGGCCATCGTCGGTACGCACCAGTAATGGCCGTGGGTCGTCGTGGCCGGTTTCCACGGAAATTTCGCCTTGATGCAGTACCAGCACGCGCTGCTCGCCGTCGTAGTCGATATCCACCGCAGTGTGGGTATTGAGGCTCAGCAGCGTGCCGTCGGTCAGCCGCAGGGTACGCAGTTCACCGGTGGCGGTGCGCTGATCAGCGAGCCAGTAGCTGGGGGCCAGTGACGGTGTGCCGACGCCGGTCAGCAGAGCGCCAAGCAGGAACAGGCCGGCAAGCCCGCTGCCGGCCTTGCCTATCCGCCGTCGCAGGCTGACGCGTGATTGCAGCAGGGCCTGGCGAGCCGGGCCGGCAGCGGCGCTGACGCGTTGATCGAGGGCGCCGAGCTGGCGCCAGGCGCGGGCATGTTCCTCGCTGGCGGCATGCCAGCGGATGAATTCGTTGCGCTCGTCAGGTGTGCCGCTGCCATCGTCCAGGCTCATTTTCCAGGCAATGGCAGCTTCCAGCACCCGCGACGAAACTGGTGTGTTGTTCACGTCGGTTCCCCGTACAGGGCCACGTAGCACTGGCGCATGCCTTGGGCGATGTACTGGCGTACGCGCGACACCGAAACGCCCAGGCGTTCGGCGATTTCGGCGTGGCCCATGCCATCCAGGCGGTTGTGCAGGAAGGCTGCACGGGCTTTGCTCGACAGCTTGCCGAGCAGGCGGTCGATGGCTTTGAGGTCTTCGAGGATCAGGTGCTGGGTTTCCGGGGAAGGGTGTTCGGCTTCGGGGACCAGCGCCAGCTCGGCCAGGTAGGCCTGCTCCAGCGCCGCGCGGCGGAAGTGGTCGAACATCAGGCCCTTGGCCACGGCGGCGAGGAAGGCGCGCGGTTCGCGCGGGGTATCCAGATGGCTGCGGCCCAGCAGGCGCACGAAGGTGTCCTGGCTCAGGTCTTCGGCACGCTGGCGGCAGGCCATGCTGCGTTGCAGCCAGGCGAGCAGCCAGCCGCGATGGTCGCGGTACAGCGAGCCGACCAGTTCGGCGTGTGGGCTGTGGGCAGAAGACACGCAGCGTCCCCCCGGAACGAATGCATTAACTAACGATAATTATTCGCGATTGTTACAGAGGGGAAGGGTGGGTGCAATGGGCGCTTATCGGATGGCCATCATTGGGGGTATGGGGGCTGTGAGACCCCTCAAGTCCTGAATTTCTAGAATCCTTGACTCTGTACCTTGCGCCGCCGCCATCCCCTCAGCCGCTGCTCGAGCTGCAACGGGCTGTCGAGCTGCTGGCGCCGGGCCTGGCTGAACAGGATCAACGCCAGCTCCGCCGTGACCTGCGCATCGGCGCTGGCATGGTGACGCTCGTCCACCTGCAGGCCGAAGCGTGCCACCCAATCGTCCAGCCCGGCTTCGCGCAACACGGTGTCGGGGTTGAGCATCGGCGCCAGTTCCGCCACATCGAGGAAGGGCAATTGCAAGCGATGGCCCAGGCTCTCTTTCAAGGCGCGGGCAAGCATGCGCTGGTCGAACGGCGCATGGAACGCCAGCACCGGGCTGTCGCCGATGAATTCGAGCAAGTCGAGCAAGGCCTCGGCCGGGTCGCAGCCAGCCGCCAGGGCACTCGGCCCGAGGCCGTGGATGAGCACGCTGGCGTTGGTTTTTTGCTCAGGGCGGTGCAGGGTGCGTTCGAACTGCTGGGCGAAATCGATGGCGCCATCCGCGATGGCCACCGCGCCAATCGACAATACCTGGTCGCGATTGGGGTTCAGGCCGCTGGTTTCCAGGTCGAGCACGACCCAGCGCTGCTCGCGCAACGAGCACACCCCCAGCGGCCTGGCCTTGGGCAGCCGCGCCAGGCGTTGGCGCAAGGCCGCGTCGAGCAGTGGGGCAGTGGGGCGCAGCCAGGCGAACAGGCTCATAACTGATACCGCAGGGCCAGGCTGCTCTGCAGGCGCTGGGCCTGGCGCAGGGATTCGCGCAGGATGCGCCGGTCCAGATGGTTGAGGCTGTCCGGATCGAGGCGGTTGGAGTACGGCAGGTTGTCGCGGGTCTGGCGCTGGTGCTGCTGCATGCGGGTTTGCTGGATGAAGTGGTAGGCCTCTTCGTAAGCAGCGCCGTCGAGCGCTTCGATGACCCCTTTGTCGACCAGCTGGCGCAGGCGCTCCAAGGTGTTGCAGGCAGCAATGCCATTGGCCAGGGCCAGCAGGCGGGCGCCATCGACGAAGGGGGTCAGGCCCTGGACCTTGAGGTCGAGGGTGGCGGCCTTGTCGTTGCCTTGGCGGGTCAGCACGAACTCGCGCAGGCGGCCCACCGGCGGGCGCTGGCGCAGAGCGTTGTCGGCCAGCATGCGCTGGAAGATGCGATTGTCCGCCACCTGCTCCAGCAGTTGCCGGCGCAGTTGCTCACAGCCCTGTTCATCGCCCCAGACCACGCGCAGGTCGAAGTAGATGCTCGAACCCAGCAGGTTCTCCGGGCTCGCCTCGCGCACGAAACCGGCAAAGCGCCGTGCCCACTGCGCACGGGACAGGCACAGCTCGGGGTTGCCGGCCATGACGTTGCCCTTGCACAGGGTGAAACCGCACTGGGCCAGGCACTGGTTGATGTACTGCGCCAGGGGCAGCAGGCGAGCGCGAATGGCCTCGGCTTCGGCGTCGTCGGCGGCTTCGAAGAGGATGCCGTTGTCCTGGTCGGTGTGCAGGGTCTGTTCGCGGCGCCCTTCGCTGCCGAAGCACAGCCAGCTGAACGGCACGCCGGGGTCGCCACGTTCGGCAATGGCCAGCTCGATCACCCGGCACACCGTGTGGTCGTTGAGCAGGGTGATGATCTGGGTGATCTGTGTCGAAGAGGCGCCGTGGGCGAGCATGCGCTCGACCAGCTGGCCGATCTCGCCGCGCAGCTGCACCAGCGAATCGAGGCGTGGCGCATGGCGGATGGTACGCGCCAGGTGCACCAGGTCGACCCGCTGCAGGGAAAACAGGTCGCGCTCGGACACCACGCCACACAGGCGCTGGTTGTCCACCAGGCAAACGTGGGCGATATGCCGTTCGGTCATCGCCATGGCCGCATCGAAGGCGCTGGCCTGGGGGTTGAGGTAGAACGGGCTGGCGGTCATGTGCTGTTCGATCGGCGCACCGAGGTCGGCATCGGCGGCGGCCACCACCTGGCGCAGGTCGCGCAGGGTGAAGATGCCCACCGGGTAGCGCTGCGGGTCGACCACGACGATGCTGCCGACCTGCTGTTCATGCATCAGCCGCACCGCCTCGCGTAGCGGTGTAGCCGGCGCGCAGACCACCGGGTGACGCATGGCCAGTTCGCCCAGCGGGGTATTCAGCGAGTACTGGGTGCCGAGGGTTTCCACCGCACGTTGGCGTACCTGCTGGTTGACCTGGTCGAGCAGGCTGCTGACCCCGCGCAGTGCAAAATCTCGAAACACTTCCGACATCGAGAATACGCGGATGAACGCGGCTTTGTTCAGCTGCAGGCAGAAGGTGTCTTCACCGGCCAGGTGTTCGGTGCGCGTCGCCCGCTCGCCGAGCAGCGCCGCCAGCGGGAAACACTCGCCGCCGGTGATCTCGAAGGTGGTTTCCACCCCGGGCTTGACCAGGTGCTGGCGCTCGCCGACCACACGGCCCTGCTTGACGATGTAGAAGTGCTCGACCGGCCCATCCGTGGGTTTGATGATGCTTTCGCCGCTGGCATAGAAGCGCAGCTGGCATTGTTCCACCAGGAAGGCCAGGTGGCTCTGCTCCATCTGGTTGAACGGCGGGAAGCGCTGCAGGAACTGCAAGGTGCCCTGAATGTTTTGCAGTACTGCCGTTCTGCCCGCCTGACTGTAGGCGTCCTTTTTGCTCATGACACTGACCGTATCGCTACGCCGAACTATATATATCTATATATAGGAGCGGCCTTGTTGTTCTCGGTCCCCATGGTCGGCTGGCAGCGGGGTGGTGCCCATTGGACGTAAGTCTATGGGACGCACTGTCAAAGACCGACGAAAGGCGAACCGGGGTGCGCGGGTTTTGCGGTCCTAACCGTTGAGCGGGATTTTTTTGACGAGATGACCATGGCTGAGCATGACGAGATTCTGAGTGACGCCGAACGCGAAGCCCTGGCCGTGGTGAGTGCGCCTGTTGCGCCCAGCCCGGTAGTACTGGTTGTCGATGACAACCCGGTGAACAGTGAAGCGCTCAAGCTGTACCTGAAGAGCAGGGGCATCGAGAGCATGACCGCTGACGGCGCCCAGGAGGCGATGCTCAAGCTGCATTACGAACCGCGCATTGCCTTGATGATCACCGACCTGCGCATGCAGCCCAACGACGGCCTGGAGTTGATCCGGCGGATTCGTGAGTCGGAGCGGGCGGCGTTGTCGATCATCGTGGTGTCGGGCGACACCGATGTGAAGGAGGCGGTGGACGTGATGCACCTGGGGGTGGTGGATTTTCTGCTGAAGCCGGTGGACCTGGGGAAACTGCTGGCGTTGGTGAAGAAGGAACTGAAGATCGAGTGACACAGGATCGGGGCCGCAAAGCGGCCCCTTTCACTGATGTTGCTTACAGCCCGTTACGCGCCTTGAACTCGCGACGACGGCGGTGCAGCACTGGCTCGGTGTAGCCGTTCGGCTGCTTGGCACCTTCGATCACCAGCTCGATCGCCGCCTGGAACGCGACGTTGTCGTCGAAGTTCGGCGCCATCGGGCGGTACTGGGCGTCACCGGCGTTCTGCTGGTCGACCACCGCTGCCATGCGCTTGAGGCTCTCCAGTACCTGCTCCTGGGTGACCACGCCATGGCGCAGCCAGTTGGCCAGCAGCTGGGCCGAGATGCGCAGGGTGGCACGGTCTTCCATCAGGCCGACGTTATTGATGTCCGGTACCTTCGAGCACCCCACGCCCTGGTCGATCCAGCGCACGACATAGCCGAGGATGCCCTGGGCGTTGTTGTCCAGCTCGTTGCGGATCTCTTCAGCCGACCAGTTGGTGTCGGCCGCCAGCGGGATGGTCAGGATGTCGTCGACCGAAGCCGGGGTGCGCGCAGCCAGCTCGCGCTGACGCGCCTGCACGTCGACCTTGTGGTAGTGCAGGGCGTGCAGGGTGGCGGCGGTTGGCGACGGTACCCAGGCGGTGTTGGCGCCGGCCAGCGGGTGAGCGATCTTCTGCTCGAGCATGGCAGCCATCAGGTCAGGCATGGCCCACATGCCCTTGCCGATTTGCGCACGGCCCTGCAGGCCGGTGGCCAGGCCGACGTCGACGTTGTTGTTCTCGTAGGCGCCGATCCACTTCTCGTTCTTCATGGCACCCTTGCGCACCACGGCGCCGGCTTCCATCGAGGTGTGGATTTCGTCACCGGTGCGGTCGAGGAAGCCGGTGTTGATGAACACCACGCGCTCGGCGGCCGCCTTGATGCAGGACTTCAGGTTGACCGTGGTACGGCGCTCCTCGTCCATGATGCCGACCTTGACGGTGTTGCGCTTCATGCCCAGCAGGTCTTCGACGCGGCTGAAGATTTCGGCGGCGAAGGCGACTTCTTCCGGGCCGTGCATCTTCGGCTTGACGATGTACACGCTGCCGCTGCGGGTGTTCTTGCGGCTGGTGTTGCCGTTGAGGTTGTGCAGGGCGATCAGGTTGGTGAACAGGCCGTCCTGGATACCTTCGGGGATTTCGTTACCCTGGCCATCGAGGATCGCCGGGTTGGTCATCAGGTGACCGACGTTGCGCACGAACAGCAGCGAACGGCCGTGCAGGGTTACGCTGCCGCCGTTGGGCGCGGCGTATTCGCGGTCCGGGTTCATGGTACGGGTGAAGGTCTTGCCACCTTTGTTCACGCTCTCGGCCAGGTCGCCTTTCATCAGGCCCAGCCAGTTGCGGTAGACGATGACCTTGTCATCGGCATCGACGGCGGCAACCGAGTCTTCGCAGTCCATGATGGTGGTCAGTGCCGATTCCATCAGGATGTCTTTGACGCCGGCGGCATCGGTGCTGCCGACCGGGGTGCTGGCGTCGACCTGGATTTCGAAGTGCAGGCCGTTGTGCTTGAGCAGTACGGCGGTCGGTGCCTTGGCGTCGCCATGGAAGCCGATCAGCTGGGCGTCATCACGCAGGCCGCTGTTGCTGCCGCCTTTCAGGGTGACGACCAGCTTGCCGCCTTCGATGCGGTAGCCGGTGGAGTCGACGTGGGAGCCTGCGGCCAGTGGCGCGGCTTCGTCGAGGAAGGCACGGGCGAAGGCGATGACCTTGTCGCCGCGCAGCTTGTTGTAACCCTGGCCTTTCTCGGCGCCGCCTTCATCGCTGATGGCGTCAGTGCCGTACAGTGCGTCGTACAGCGAACCCCAACGGGCGTTGGCGGCGTTCAGGGCGAAGCGGGCGTTCATCACCGGAACGACCAGCTGCGGGCCGGCCATGTGGGCGATTTCTTCGTCCACGTTCTGGGTGGTGGCCTGGAAATCGTCGGCTTGTGGCAGCAGGTAGCCGATTTCCTGGAGGAATGCTTTGTAGGCTACGGCGTCGTGTGCCTGGCCTTTGCGTGCCTGGTGCCAGGCGTCGATCTTGGCTTGCAGCTCGTCGCGCTTGGCGAGCAGGGCTTTGTTCTTTGGAGCGAGGTCATTGATGATCTTCTCTGCACCGGCCCAGAACTGCTCGGCGACGATGCCGGTCCCCGGAATGGCTTCGTTGTTGACGAAGTCATACAGGACCTTGGCGACCTGAAGGCCACCGACTTGAACGTATCCAGTCATTGCTTGCCTCACTCTGCTCAGCTATTTCGCTCTTCTGTATTAAGCCTGTAGCGCTTCTCTAAACACGTTCCAGTGCTTGCCCTCGTCGGATGGCACGAGCGCGGCTGGGTGCGGCCTGCCAGACGGTCTGGCAGACAGTGTGCGTATTTTCACAGGCGCCTTGGCAGACATCCAAACGACGTTTTGTAGTCCGCGCCACGGGATACTACATGAAGCAGTAGGCGAGGCAAAATCAGACTAAAAGCGCCGTTATGCGACCGGTTGGTCGCGTAGGGTCACGCTGGGAGAACGTATGTTCGCAAAAAACGGGTGGATTGTTCCAGATAAATCTTGAAACAGTACACGATTGTTTGTGCGGATTGCCCTGCGGCAGGTTGCCGCGCCTTGCCTATACTGAGTCGATCCCCCGATTTTTCGCCGCCTTGGGCGGCCCGACGCAGAGGAAGGGCCTGTGGATCATCTTGTACTCACCGTGATTGCCCCGGACAAGGCCGGCCAGGTCGAGCGCATTGCCCAGTGCATTGCCGATCATAACGGCAACTGGCTGGAGAGCCGCATGTCGCGGATGGCCGGGCAGTTTGCCGGGATTCTGCGGGTGGCGGTGCCAGCGGAAAACTACGACGAGCTGGTGAAGTCGCTGCAGGCGCTGGGGCAATACGATATTCGCGTGCTCATTGCCGAGAGCGGCATCGAACCGTCCTGCACGTGGAAGCCGATTGCCATGGAGCTGGTGGGCAATGACCGCCCGGGCATCGTGCGCGACATCACCCGACTGCTGGCGGATCAGGGGGTGAACCTGGAGCGCTTTACCACCGAAGTGCGGCCGGCGCCGATGAGCAGTGAGCCGCTGTTCCATGCTGATGCGCTGCTGGCGCTGCCGTTGACCTTGTCGCTGGATGATCTGCAGCAGAAGCTGGAAAGCCTGGCGGACGACTTGATGGTGGAGTTGAAGTTGCGGCCTGAGGACTGAATCGGGTTATCCCGATTTCACGGGGACGGCCCTGTGGATAAGCTGGGGGCGCACCTCGCCAGCCCAGGCACGGCAAGCCTTCCCGAGGTTTGAGCAAAAAACGTACAGGAATCAGTCGCTTGTGCACAAAGCGCGGGGATGAGGGTGTGGATAACCTTTGGAGATGTTGCTGCAGGCCACGAACGACGTGGCCTGCACGATTTTGATCGTTTTTTGATCAGGCGCGCTTGCGCAGATTCAGCCAGGCATCGACGCTGTAAACCGCCAACCCCGCCCAGATGAAGATGAACGCTACCAAGCTACTCGACGACAGCTGCTCATCGAACAGCAGCACTGCCTGCAGCAGCACCAAGGTCGGCGCCAGGTACTGCAGGAAGCCCAGGGTGGTGTAGGGCAGGTGCCGCGCCGCGGCGTTGAAGCATACCAGCGGCACCAGCGTCACCGGCCCGGCAGCGATCAGCCACAGCGCCTCGCTGCTGCCGTAGAAGCCAGCTTGTGCGCTCATCGCCGTCGGATGCAGCAGCAACCAGCCCAGGGCCAGCGGTACCAGCATCCAGGTTTCCACTACCAGCCCGGGCAGCGCCGCCACCGGTGCCTGTTTGCGAATCAGGCCGTAGAAGCCAAAGCTCAGCGCCAGCGCCAGCGACACCCAGGGCAGGCTGCCCACTTGCCACACCTGCTGCGCAACGCCCACCGCCGCCATGGCCACCGCCAGCCATTGCAGGCGACGCAGGCGCTCGCCGAGCAGCAGCATGCCCAGCAGCACATTGATCAAGGGGTTGATGTAGTAGCCCAGGCTGGCTTCGAGCATGCGGCCGTTGTTCACCGACCAGACATAGGTCAGCCAGTTGCCAGCGATCAACGCACCGCTCAGTGCCAGGATTGCCAGCCGGCGCGGGTTTTCGCGCAGCTCGCGCCACCAGCCGGGGTGCTTCCACACCAGCAGCAGCAGTGAACCGAACAGGGCCGACCAGAGCACCCGGTGGACGATGATCTCCACCGCCGGAACGCTCTGGATAGCTTTGAAGTACAGCGGGAACAGGCCCCAGATGATGTAGGCACCAAGGCCCAGGAGGTACCCGCGGCGCGGGTTTGCAGCGTGCATGGAGTGTCCTTGCTCAGTAAAGCGACGCTTATTGTAGACAGCGGCGCGCTTGCTTCTAGAACAATTTCAGCGGTTGTTCATCCAGCGCTGCCATTTGCTCGCGCAAGGCGAGGATCTGGTCACCCCAGTAACGCGGCTGGCCGAACCACGGGAAGCTCGGCGGGAACGCCGGGTCGTCCCAGCGCCGCGCCAGCCAGGCGCTGTAATGCAGCTGGCGCAGGGCGCGCAATGGTTCGATCAGGGCCAGTTCGCGCGGGTCGAAATCGTGGAATTCGTTGTAGCCGTCCACCAGCTCGGCCAGTTGCCCCATGCGCTCCTCGCGGCTGCCGGCGAGCATCATCCACAGGTCCTGCACGGCAGGGCCCATGCGGCAGTCATCGAGGTCGACCACGTGATACACGTCGTCGCGGTGCATCAGGTTGCCGGGGTGCAGGTCGCCATGCAGGCGGATGAGCTGATGCGGGGTACGGGCGTAGGCATCCTCGACCCGCTTGAGCAGGTCGCGGGCCACGGACTCGAAAGCCGGCAGCAGGTCCTTGGGAACGAAACCGCCGTCGAGCAGGGTGTTCAGCGAGGCGTGGCCGAAGTTGTCCACAGCCAGCGCTTCGCGGTGTTCGAATGGGCGCGCAGCGCCGACGGCGTGCAGGCGGCCGAGCAGCTGGCCGAGGCGGTAGAGCTGGTCGAGGTTGCCGGGTTCTGGTGCATGGCCGCCTCGGCGCGGAAACAGGGTGAAACGAAAGCCCTTGTGCTCGAACAGGGTCTGGCCGTCGTGTTGCAACGGCGCGACCACGGGCACTTCGCAGTCGGCGAGTTCAGCGGTGAACTGGTGCTCTTCGAGAATCGCCGCATCGCTCCAGCGGCCCGGACGGTAGAACTTGGCGATCAACGGTTGCGAATCTTCGATGCCCACCTGATAGACGCGGTTCTCATAGCTGTTCAGCGCCAGGACCCGGGCATCGCTGAGAAAGCCCAGGCTTTCCACGGCGTCCAGGACCAGGTCGGGGGTGAGGGTGTCGAAGGGGTGGGACATGGGGGCTCCGGGGGTGGGCAACAGGTCGGCATGGTAGCGCATTCCAATGCCTCAAGGTCGGCCGGGCCGGAGCTGGCTTGCCGGCGATCGCTACACAGGAACCCCGAGCAAAACATAGGAAGGATGGAACTGCACCTTCACCTTGCTTCCTTCCTTCACCGACTGCTCGGCCAACCAAGATGCCTCGGCAAACGCACACAGCGTCTGCCCATTGCCCAGCGCCAAGCGCACCTCGCAGTCGCCCTGTGCATCCGCCAGCACCTCTTCGACGGTAGCGTTAAGCTCATTGCAGCCAGCCTCGGCCTCATCCTCCGCCGTGAGCAACTGTACCCACCCGGCCTTGAGCAGCGCCATCACCGTGGTCCCCAACGTCAGCTCCAGCCGCGCCGTACTGTCGTGGGTAATCAATGCATCGATCTCCAGCCCGCCGCCCAGCGCCAGGCTGACCCGATCATGCCGGCCCTCCCGTCGCAAACCGCTGACCTGCCCCTGTAGCTGGTTGCGCGCACTGGTGCGCAACATCAGCCGACCGAGCAGGTCGAGGTCGCTGGACTCTTCCGCCGCTTCGAGAATCTGTGCCTGCAGTGCCTGCACTTTCTGGTACAGGCGCAGCACCCGCTCACCCTCAACCGAAAGCTTTGCGCCGCCACCGCCACGCCCACCCGTGCTGCGCTCGACCAAGGCCTTGCTGGCGAGGTTGTTGAGTTCGTCGATCGCATCCCAGGCCGCCTTGTAGCTAATGCCGGCAGCCTTGGCCGCGCGGGTGATCGAGCCTTGCTCGGCGATGTGCTGGAGCAGGGCGATGCGCTGCGGGCGGCGGGCGATGTGCTGGGTGAGGAGGGCGGGCAGGGACATGGTGGTGCCTATCTGGAACTGACCCGTCAAGCTTGCCCCGGTTTTGCCGTGCGTGCCAGGCAATACACATCGATCCTGCGTGCGCCGGCCTCACGCAGCAGCTGCGCGATGGCCTGCGCGGTGGCCCCGGTGGTCAGCACATCATCGACCACGGCAATGTGGCTGCCCTTGAGCGATGCCTCGCTGGCCAGCGCGAACGCCTGGCGCAGATTGCGCCGGCGTGCCCGGGCATCCAGGCTCTGTTGTGCCGGTGTTTCACGCGTGCGCAGCAACAACCGTTCATCGCATTCGATAACCAGCGCCTTCGACAGCCAGCGCCCGAGCATGCCGGCCTGGTTGAAGCCTCGCTCGCGCAGCCGACGCCGGGCCAGCGGCACCGGCAACAGCAGGTCTGGCCTGGGCAGGCCCTCCTGATAGCGATGGTGCACGTTGAGGCACAGCAATTCGGCCATCAAGCGACCCAGCGGCCATTGGCTGTTGTGCTTGAAGCGGCTGATCAGGGTGTCCAGTGGATACCCATAGTGCCAGGGCGCTATGACCTGATCGTAGGAGGGCGGGCGGCGGCTGCACTGGGCGCAGATCAGGCCGGCCATTGGCAAGGGCAGGGCGCAGCGCAGGCAATACTCATCGAGCCAGGGCAGTTCTTGCTCGCAGGCGACACACAACGGGTAGCGCTGTTCAGCGATTTCACTGCATAACAAGCATGAATGATTAATATTTGTACAGTTGTAAACCAGTGCTTTTAACCAAGGTTGACAGTTCATAGGCCTTCCATGACTATGCGAGCTATCCGTGATGCGCTGGCGGGCACTTGTGCCTCGGCGCCAGTTACAGCCTAAACAAGGAAACGCCGATGAGCGCCAGCACAACTGCAACAACACGTCACGACTGGTCCCTGCCTGAAGTCAAGGCACTGTTCCAGCAGCCCTTCAATGACCTGCTGTTCCAGGCGCAGACCGTGCATCGCGCGCATTTCGACCCGAACCGCGTACAGGTTTCGACACTGCTGTCGATCAAGACCGGCGCCTGCCCGGAAGATTGCAAATATTGTCCGCAGTCCGGCCACTACAACACCGGGCTGGAAAAACAGAAACTGATGGAAGTGCAGAAGGTGCTTGAGGAGGCCGCGCGCGCCAAAGCCATCGGCTCCACCCGCTTCTGCATGGGCGCAGCCTGGAAACACCCGTCGGCCAAGGACATGCCCTATGTGCTGGAAATGGTCAAAGGCGTGAAGGCCATGGGCCTGGAAACCTGCATGACCCTCGGCAAGCTCGACCAGGATCAGACCGTGGCGCTGGCCCAGGCCGGCCTGGACTACTACAACCACAACCTTGACACCTCGCCTGAGTTCTACGGCAGCATCATCACCACCCGTACCTACGGCGAGCGCCTGCAGACCCTGGCCTACGTGCGCGACGCCGGGATGAAGATCTGCTCTGGCGGCATCCTTGGCATGGGCGAGTCGCTGGACGACCGCGCAGGCCTCTTGATCCAGCTGGCCAACCTGCCCGAGCACCCGGAATCGGTGCCGATCAACATGCTGGTCAAGGTCGCCGGCACGCCGCTGGCCGAGGAAGAGGACGTCGACCCGTTCGACTTCATCCGCATGCTGGCAGTCGCCCGTATCCTCATGCCCAAGTCGCACGTGCGCCTGTCCGCCGGCCGTGAGCAGATGAACGAGCAGATGCAGGCCCTGGCCTTCATGGCTGGCGCCAACTCGATCTTCTACGGCGAGAAACTGCTGACCACCGCCAACCCGCAGGCCGACAAGGACATGCAGCTGTTCGCCCGCCTGGGCATCAAGCCCGAAGCGCGTGAAGAGCATGCCGACGAAGTGCACCAGGCGGCCATCGAGCAGGCCCTGGTCGAGCAACGCAGCAGCGAGCTGTTCTACGACGCCGCGTCTGCCTGAGATGGCCTTCGACCTGGCGGCGCGCCTGGCCGAACGGCGCGCCGCAGACCTGTATCGGCAGCGGCCATTGCTGGAAAGCCCGCAAGGGCCTGAAGTCGTGGTCGACGGCCTGCGCCTGCTGGCCTTCTGCAGCAATGACTACCTGGGGCTGGCCAACCACCGTGAAGTGATTGCCGCCTGGCAGGCCGGTGCCGAGCGCTGGGGTGTCGGTGGCGGCGCCTCGCACCTGGTGATCGGCCACAGCTCGCCGCACCATGCCGTCGAAGAGGCGCTGGCCGACCTGACCGGTCGCCCGCGCGCGCTGCTGTTTTCCACTGGCTACATGGCCAACCTTGGCGCCATCACCGCGCTGGTGGGGCAGGGCGACACCGTGCTGCAGGACCGCCTCAACCACGCCTCGCTGCTCGACGGTGGATTGCTCAGTGGTGCCCGTTTCAACCGCTACCTGCACAACGACGCTGCCAGCCTGGCCAGCCGTTTGGACAAGGCAACTGGCAACACCTTGGTGGTCACTGACGGTGTTTTCAGCATGGACGGCGACCTCGCCGATCTGCCGGCTCTGGCCGCTGTGGCCCGCGCCCGCGGCGCCTGGTTGATGGTTGACGACGCCCATGGCCTGGGCACCTTGGGTACGCAAGGCGGCGGCATCGTCGAGCATTTCGGCCTGGGTATCGACGACGTGCCGGTGCTGATCGGCACCCTGGGCAAAGCCTGTGGCACTGCTGGCGCTTTCGTCGCCGGCAGCGAAGAGCTGATCGAAGCGTTGGTGCAGTTCGCCCGCCCCTACATCTACACCACCAGTCAGCCGCCAGCGCTGGCCTGCGCCACGCTCAAGAGCCTGGAACTGCTGCGCCGCGAAACCTGGCGCCGCGAGCACCTGGCTGCGCTGATCCGCCAGTTCCGCCAGGGCGCCTCGCAAATCGGCCTGCAGTTGATGGACAGCCCGACGCCAATTCAGCCGATCCTGATCGGCGACAGTGCCCAGGCCCTCAAGCTGTCGCGCATGCTGCGTGACCGTGGCCTGCTGGTGACCGCTATCCGCCCACCAACCGTACCTGCCGGCAGCGCCCGCCTGCGGGTCACCCTGAGCGCGGCGCACAGCGAGGCGCAGGTGCAGCTATTGTTGAATGCATTGGCCGAGTGTTATCCACAGCTGGAGGCCGCCGATGCGTAACCGTTTGATCCTTCTTCCCGGTTGGGGGTTGGGCACCGCCGCCCTCGAACCGCTCGCCGCCAGCCTGCGGGCACAAGATGCACGCCTGCAGGTCGAACTGATGCCCCTGCCGGAACTGGCCGATGCCGACGTGCAAGCCTGGGTGGACTACCTTGATCGCAAATTGCCCAGTGATGCCTGGCTGGGCGGCTGGTCGCTCGGCGGCATGCTCGCCAGCGAACTGGCGCGCAAGCGTGGCGACCACTGCTGCGGCCTGCTGACGTTGGGCAGCAACCCCAGCTTTGTGGCTCGCGCCGATTGGCCCCATGGCATGGCCGAGGATACCTTCGGCACGTTTCTCGATGGTTGCCGCAGCCACACCTCGGTGACCCTCAAGCGCTTCCGTACCCTGTGCAGCGACGGTGCCCTGCAACCTCGCACGCTGCTGCGGCAACTGGGTATCGGCGTGCCAAATACCGACCCGCTGTACCTGGCCACCGGCCTTGAAGTGCTGGCCAGGCTCGACACCCGTGAGGCCCTGCAGGCCTATGGCGGCCCGCAGTTGCACCTGTTCGCCGGCAGCGATGCGCTGGTGCCGGCAGAGGCGGCCAAAGCGCTGAGCGAGCTGCTGCCTGACGTGGAAGTCGGCCTGGTCGAAGACAGTTCCCACGCCTTCCTGCTGGAGTATCCACAGGAGCTGGCGGCGGGCATCAAGAGTTTTCTGCATGAGAGTGGCGATGACTGACCTTTCCCGTCCAACCCTGCCCGGCGCGCTACCGGACAAGCGCCAGGTGGCCGCCTCGTTCTCCCGTGCGGCAGCCAGCTACGACAGTGTTGCGGCCTTGCAGCGTGCGGTGGGCGTGAGCCTGCTGGAGCAGTTGCCGGATGATGTGGCACCGACGCGCTGGCTGGACCTTGGCAGTGGCACGGGGCATTTCAGCCGAGTGCTGGGCGAGCGTTTTGCCCCGGCCACCGGCGTTGCCGTGGATATTGCCGAAGGCATGCTGTGCCACGCGCGTGGCGAACAGGGTGGGGCGCAGTATCACGTGGCCGGCGATGCCGAGCGCCTGCCGCTGCGTGATGGCTGTGTCGACCTGGTGTTCACCAGCCTCGCGGTGCAGTGGTGTGGCCAGTTCGCCAGCGTGCTGGAGGAGGCTCGGCGAGTATTGCGCCCGGACGGGGTGCTGGCCTTCAGCAGCCTGTGCGTCGGTACGCTCGATGAGTTGCGCGCCAGCTGGCAGGCGGTTGATGGCATGGTGCATGTCAATCGCTTCCGCAGGTTCGAAGACTACCAGCGCCTGTGTGCTGCCAGTGGCCTCGCCCAGGTCAGCTTGCAGCGCCAGGCCCATGTGCTGCACTACCCCGATGTGCGTAGCCTGACCCATGAACTCAAGGCGCTCGGTGCTCACAATCTCAACCCCGGGCGGCCTGCCGGCCTGACCGGTCGCGCGCGTATGCAAGGCCTGTTGCAGGCCTACGAAGCGTTTCGCCAGCCCCAGGGGCTGCCCGCCACCTATCAGGTGGTCTATGGTGTGCTGCGCAAGCCACAGGCATGAGAGGAGCGACATGAGCCAGGCCTATTTCATTGCCGGGACCGACACCGATGTCGGCAAGACCACCATCGCTGCCGGGCTGCTGCATGCGGCACGGTTGCAGGGGCTGAGCACCTTGGGTGCGAAGCCGGTGGCTTCGGGTTGCACGATGACCTCCAAGGGCCTGCGCAACAGCGACGCCCAGGCGTTGATCGACGAAAGTTCGATCAAGCTCGCCTACGAGGAGGTCAACCCGTTTGCCTTCGAGCCGGCTATAGCGCCGCATGTGGCTGCCCGGGAAGCGGGTGTTGCGCTGGAAGTCGCTGTGTTGTCAAAGGCCATGCGCCATGTGCTGGACCAGCGGGCAGACTTCACCCTGGTCGAAGGCGCGGGCGGTTGGCGCGTGCCATTGTCCAACCATGCCAACCTGTCGGACCTGGCGATTGCCCTCAAGCTGCCGGTGATTCTGGTGGTCGGGGTACGCCTGGGTTGCATCAACCATGCGCTGCTCAGTGCCGAGGCGATTGCCCGCGACGGCCTGCAACTGGCGGGCTGGGTGGCGAATATCATCGAACCGCGGACTTCGCGGCTGGAGGAAAACCTGGCCAGCCTGGCGGAGCGTTTACCTGCGCCGTGCCTGGGGCGGGTGCCGAAGCTCAAGCAGGCAACGGCGGATGCGGTGGCGGAGCATTTGCAACTCGACTTGCTGGATTGAGCATGGGCAGATATGCCCGTGGCCTATCAAGTGGCACTGAGCCATTAGGGATTTAAACGGGCCTTTTCGCCTTCGGCCTGCTTTAATTGCCCTTGTTCACATCCAGCGTCATTGGAGTTCTGACATGGAAATCACCGGCAGCACCGCGTACTACGCGGGCCTCAACGCCATCTACAACGGCCAGAACCGCGTCGATCAGGCCGCCGGCCAGATCGCCAATGCTTCGGTCGAGCGCGCCGCCACCAGCCAGTCCAGCGACTTCCAGGCCGAGCGCCTGCGCGGGGTCGACCGTAGCCAGCAGATGGACCTGGCAACCAGCACCGTGCAATTGGCCCTGGGCAAGACCGAGGTCGAACTGGGTGCAAAGGTGGCCAAGGCGTCCGACGAAATGCTCGGGCGGTTCATCGACACCTACGCCTGATTCCAGCCTCCCTGGCGAGCCCTGTGGGAGCGGGTTTACCTGCGAATGCGTCAGCTCAGACATCTCTGGTGTCTGGACTGACGC
>NZ_JBDJMM010000043.1:0-48936 GCF_039673865.1 Pseudomonas sp. TWI628
CCAGCAGCTCTTTGGGGATTTTGGGCAGGTCACGCAAGGGTTTCTTTTTGGTTGGCATACATGCACCTCTTACTCATGTTATGCCCGAACACAAAATTTCTGACACCCTCCGCATGTCCACCGCCACCTCGAAGGTCCGCGGCGCCCCCATGTAGTACTGCAGCCCATAGGCCTGCTTGGCATACACCTCATCGGTCAGGTTGCGCACCCGCCCGGTGATGGTGGTGTGTTCATCCAGCCGATAGCGGGCAAAGGTGCCGAACAAGGTATAGGCCGGCGCCTTGAGAGTATTGGCGTTGTCGGCGTACACCGAACCGACATAGCGCGCATCCACCCCCGCCGACCAGGCCGAGGTGAAGCTGTAGGTCAGCCACAGGTTGGCGACATTGGCCGGCACATTGACCGGGGCATTGCCCTTGCGCGAGACCGATACGCCGTTGACGGCTTCGTTGAACGCGTCGTACTGCGCGTCGACATAGGCGTAGTTGCCCTCGGCCAGCAGCTTCGGCGTGACCTGCAGCCGCCCGGACAGCTCGATGCCGCGCGAGGTCTGCTGCCCGGCCTGGACCGTCAGGTTGGGGTTGCTCGAATCGCGCACGGCAAAGTCCTTGCGCACGATCTGGTACACGGCCACGGTCGCCGCGCCTCGCCCTTCGAGGAAGTCGAACTTGCTGCCCACTTCCCATTGCTCGCCCTTGGACAGGTCGAAGGTGCCGACGTTGGCGTAGGTGGCCGCCGCCAGCGAACCGGCCGGCAGGTCGGCGGCGGTGCTGTACTGGGCGTAGAGGCTGGCCGACGGCGTCAGCTCGTAGGTCAGGCCAATGCGCCCGGACAGCGGTTCCCAGCGCCGCTCGAAGTACGCTGGCGAGGTCGGTGTCACCGCGCCGTAGTTGGTCACTTCCATGTCCAGGTAGTCGTAACGCAGGGCCGTGAGCAGGGCCAGGCGCTCGGTCAGTTGCAGGCGGTTCTCGGCGAACACGGCGCGGTTGCTGGTGACATGCCGGCGCTGCTTGGTCAGCCCGGCGTTCACCCCAGGGATGTCGTAGAAACTGCCGGGGTCGAAGTGGTCTGGGTCGACCACATCGGTCCAGCTTCCGGACGTCGGGTATACGCTCTGGCGCATGTGCGAGTAGTCCAGGCCCAGCGACCACTGGCTGGCCAGGCCGAACAGCTGGTGGTCGTGGCGCAGCTCGATGCGGTCGCCCAGCACGCTCTGTTGGTGGCGCTGCAGGTAAGGGCTGGCACGCTGCACATTGCCGTCGCGGGTGTAGCTGTAGCGCTCGACGTTGCGGTAATCGCGCTGGGCGCTGTAGTGGTAGAGGGTGTTGTGCATGCTGGTGCTGTCGCTGAGCTGGTAATCGAGCATCGAGCGCAGCCAGCGCACCCGCTGCTCGTAGCGGCCATCGCCGACGTTGTAGTTGTCGAAGCGGCGGCTGTTGTCGATCTTCATGGTGCTGCGCCCCGGCAGGATCGGCGCGCCCCAGTAGGGGCTGTCTTCGCGGTCTTCCTGATACTCCAGCGCCAGGGTGTGGGTCAGGTCGGGCGTCAGGTCACTGAGCAGGGAAAACGCCAGGCTGTCAGTGTTGCGCTGGTTACGGTCGATGTAGCCATTGCTGCCGGTGTGGCTGAAGTCCAGGCGCATGAAATGGCGGGCATCGGCCGGGTTGCTGGCCAGTGCCTGGTTGATGCCGAAGGCCATTTCCGAGTCGTCGTAGCTGCCATAGCGCACGCGGCCATCGATGATCTGCTGGTCGCGGCTGGCGCTCTTGGTGATGTAGTTGATCGAGCCGCCCACGGCGCCTGCGCCATGCAGGAAGGACGACGGCCCGCCGAGCAGTTCGACGCGGTCCAGCACCCAGGCATCCACCGGCCGGGTAGCGCTGCTGTAGCCGAGGTTGATGCCATTGTAGAGCTGGGTCACCTGGTTCTGGGTGAAGCCGCGGTAGCTGACGAAACCGCCGTAGCCGGGGTTGGCCGACGCGTTGACGCCGGTCATGGCGTTGATCACGTCCTGGCTGTCCTTGGCGCCGCGTTCTTCAATGATGCGCCGGTCAGAGACGCTCACCGACGCAGGGGTTTGTCGCGCCGTGAGGCCCAGCCGCGAGCCGGTGCTGATCGGCTCGTCCAGTTGCACGCCGGAGGGCGCATCGCGCTCGCCGTCGATGGTGGTGGCGCTGAGTTCGACGGCGGCATCGTCCGCCCAGGCGAAGGTGCAGGTGCCCATCAGGAGCACCAGGGAGGTATTGCGAAGCATGTTGTTGGGTCTTCCACGCAAAGGTCATGGCTGACGGCGAGCGCGCAGGCAGGCGCGCCCGGCTCAAGTCAGGCGATCTGAGTAACGGCTGCGGGGAAGACGGCAGGGGGAGCGCGGGGGGGGAGGGCAGGGCGTTGGTAACGGGGCGGCGGCTGCGCCCAGCTGCGCACGACGATGGGCGAGGTGGCAGTGGCGTGTGCCAGGCTGAATGACCAGCCGCTGCTGGCAAGCGGTACGGCCAGGCCGAACGAGGAGCACACCGGGCAGTCGAGCTGGGCCATGTGCTGGTCGCTACCGGCGCCGTCGAGGTCGATGGCCACGCCGTGCTCGCTGTTGATCGAGCAGAAGCCACCCTCCAGGCCAGCCAGGCGCAGGCCGCCCATCTGGCCGTGGTGCAGGCCACACAGCAGCAGGCTGAACAGGACGCTGGTATAGAGCGTCCAGGCAGTCAGCGTGCGGGTGTGCCGGGTGATTTTCATGGCGGCGAATCTATCACCCGGACGAACGGCAGGGTAGTGCGTGGCCGTGGCAAGTTGTCGCAGTTCAGGCAGCGCGTTCGAGCACGTCCAGCAGCTCGACGAACTCCTGCGCCAGCTTGTGGCGTGGCGCCATATGCACCAGCGGCACCGAAACCTGGTGCGATTCGCGCATCTTGATCGAGCTGCTCAGGTACACCGGCAACACCGGCATGCCTTCGGCGCGCAACTGATCGACCAGGGTCTGGTGCAGCGCGGTGCGCCCGGCGAACTGGTTGACCACCACGCCTTCCACCTGCAGCGCCGGGTTGTGGTCCTGGCGCAGTTCCTCGACCTCGGCCATGACGCTGAGCAGCGCCTGGCGCGAGAAGCTGTCGCAGTCGAAAGGGATCAGCAGGCGCTCGGCGGCCACCAGGGCGCTGAAGGTGTAGAAGTTCAGTGCGGGCGGAGTGTCGATGTAGATCCGCTCATAATCCTCGCCCAGCTCCACCAGCAGCTTGCGCAGCTTGTTGATCTTGAACTTGCTTTCCAGCTTGCTCTGCAGGTCGCTGAGGTCGGGGCTGGCGGTCACCAGGTGCAGGTTGTCGTAGCGGGTTTCGGTGATCGCCACGCGGTGCTTCTTGCCGGCGGCGGTGACCGGCGAGAGGGTCTGGCGGAAGAAGTCGGCGATGCCGGCGGGGATGGCGTCTTCGGTCAGCCCGGTGAGGTAGTAAGTGGCGTTGGCCTGCGGGTCGAGGTCGACCAGCAATGTGCGATAGCCTTCGGCGGCGCTGGCCGCGGCGAGGTTGCAGGCGATACTCGATTTGCCCACGCCACCTTTCTGATTGAAAACCACACGACGCATGAGACGCTCATCCATGAAAAGAGAAAATGTCAGGTTGGGGTCAATCCTATGACTGAAACACGACAGATTTATGACAAGTATTGAAACACTAGTTAAGTTCATCTTGCCCCAACCGCAAGCGCTCTGTTGCGGTGTTTTCGCCATGCCAGTCAGGCGCCTGGTTTCTCCAGTTTCTCCAGCTCCTGCTCGACCTGTTGCATGCGCTGCTCGGCCAATGCCTGGACCTTTTTATCCCGCGCCGTCTCGCGCATCAGGCCGGTGAGCTTGTCGCTCAGGCGCTTGCCTTCCTCGGTCTGCTCCAGCGCCTTGGCCTTGGCCGGGTCGTGGGTGGCGGCGACGATGGTGGCGAATTCGGCGTCGCTGAAGTTCTTCTCGCTGTAGAGCTTGTACAGGTCCTGGCGCTGGTCCTCGACGGTGAGGTGCTTGCGCAGGACGTTGCTGATGGTGGCGGCATCCAGCTGCGGGTGGGTGCGGGTGAGCAGTGCGGCCATACGCTCGATGTTGTGGTCGTAGGCTTCCTGCAGCGGCAGGTTGGCCAGGATCTGCTCCTCGCGGGTGGGCTTCTGGTCGCAGGCGGCGAGGGCGGCAGTGAACAGCAGGGGCAGCAGCAACTTCTGGATGCGGGGCATGGGGTGGCCTTGGGCGGGTATTTCCGAGAGCGGGATTATAGCGGTGTCGGCGGTGCACTGGCTCGCCAGGTAGGACCGTTCCTACTTGCTGCGGCTGACCGTCACACTGACCGAGCTGGAGAAACAGGTATGGGGGCTGTCAGAAACTGCCTGACAATGGCCATTCCACTGCCAGGCGGATCTGGTCGCCATCGAGCTCCGCCTGCGCCGTGTTGCCACGGTGCATGTTGTGCCGCAGCGAGAACGTGGTGCCCTTGGCCTTGCCACTTTGCACCACGTAGCGCGCTTCGAGGTCCCGCTCCCAGTGCTTGCCACCCTTGCCATAACCCAGGTACGCATAGCCGCCGTTGGGGTCGACGTGGCTGCCATCGATAGCAAAACCGCGCACATACAGGGCGGTCAGGTTCAACCCCGGCATGCCGTAGCCACCCATGTTCAGGTCGTAACGCGCCTGCCATGACTTTTCGTTCGGTGCGTTGAAGTCGGACATCTGCACGGCGTTGGCGATATAGATTGCCCCGCGGGTGACGTAGTCGAACGGCGTGTTGCCATCCACCTGCTGCCAGCCGAGGCTCACGCTGTGCGGGCCTTGGTTATAGCGCGAGACCAGGCTCCAGGTGGTGTTGTCGATACGCCCGGACAGCGCTTTGCCGGTGTCGGTGGTGCGGTACAGGTTGAGGTCCAGGCTCAGGCTGCGGCGGTCGTCCAGCGCATGGGTGAGGGTGCTGCCGAGGTAGTGCTGGTTCCAGCTGTCCTCGTAGCGCGAGGTGTACAGGCTACCGCTGAAGGCGGCGCCGGGGTTCCACACCAGGCCGGCGAGGTCGAAACGGTTGCCCTGGCGGCCGTCGGAGTAGTTCACCACGAAGCCTTGGTCGTGGCTGGAGGCGTTGCGGTCGGTGCTTTCGTTGAAGTGGCCAGCGACCAGCTTGAGGGTGTCGATCTCGCTGCTGGTAAGGAAGAAACCCGTGGCCGTTTCGGGCAGCAAGCGGCTGTCCGAGGAGCTGAACACTGGCGTCTTCACTCGCTGGTCGCCCCAGGACAGCACGGTGTTGGAGACCCGCAGTTTCAGCGCCGCGCCGCCACGGCTGTAGTCGTTCTTTGGGTGGCCGTCGTTGTCCACACTCAGCAGGCGCGCCTTGCCCGCACGGCCGCCGCCGCTGTCGAGCTGCACGCCCTGATAGGCGTGGGCATCGACACCGACGCCGATCAGGCCCTGGGTGAAACCGGACTGCAACGTGCCCATCAGGCCGTAGGCCCATTCCTCGGCCAGGCCATTGCGTTCGCGGCGAGGCTTGTAGGCATTGCGCGCGCCGCTGTTGCGTCCGCCGTGCTTGTAGTCACGCTGGTCGTAGACGGTACGGTTGAGGAGGTTCCAGCTGCTGTCTTCGACGAAGCCGTTGCTTTGCGATTGCGCCGAGTCCGCGAAGGCGAATGGCGCCAGGCCTGCCAGTGGCAGGGACAAAAGAACAGCGGCGGGGCGCAACAACATGGCGGGAAGGTCCTGCTTCAGGGGGCGCGAAAACGCAAGATGCACGCGCCGTCGAAAGGGTCGGTGAGGTAGTGGGCGTGCACGCCGAAGGTACTCAGCAGGCGCTCGGGGGTGAGCACGTCCAGCGGCTTGCCGAGGGCGACCAGGTGGCCTTTGTCGAGCACCGCCACACGGTCGCAGGTCAGCGCCTGGTTGAGGTCGTGCAGGGCCACCAGAGTGGTCACCGGCAGTGCCTGCACCTGTTGCAGCAGGCTCAGCTGATGCTGGATGTCGAGGTGGTTGGTCGGCTCGTCAAGCAGCAGCACCTGCGGGCGCTGGGCCAGGGCGCGGGCGATGTGCACGCGCTGGCGCTCGCCGCCGGACAGCGAACTCCAGGCCCGCTCACGCAGGTGCGTGGCGTCGAGGTCGGCCAGGGCCTGTTCGACGATGGCACGGTCTTCCCGGGAGAACGGCGCCAGCGCCGACAGCCAGGGCGTGCGCCCAAGGGCAACGGCATCGAACACGCTGATCGCATCGAGGGTGTCGGCCTGCTGCTCGACCAGCGCCAGCGCCTGGGCGATACGCCGGCGCGGCAGGCGTGCCAGGGGCTCGCCGAGCAGTTGCACACTGCCGGTGCCCGGCGTGCGCAGCCCAGCCAGCAACTTGAGCAGGGACGATTTGCCCGAGCCGTTGGGGCCGACGATGCCCAGGGTTTCACCGGCCACCACGTTCAGGTCGATGTTGCACAGCACGGTGTTGCCCGACAGTTGCAGGCCCAGCCCGTGGCAGGTGAGTGGAGCGAGTTGCGCGCTATTCATAACGGTCATGGGCGCCCCCGGCGGCTGACCAGGATCAGCGCGAACACGGGCGCGCCGATCAAGGCGGTGACCACGCCGACCGGGATCACCTGGCCACTGATCAGCGTGCGCGACAGCACATCGGCGGCAATCAGGAACAGCGCCCCGCCCAGGGCGCTGGCCGGCAGCAGGCGGCTGTGGCCGGGGCCAAGCAGCAGGCGCAGGGCGTGGGGGATGACCAGGCCGACGAAACCGATGGCGCCGACGATCGACACCATCACGGCCGTTACCAGTGCCGCGCAACTGATCAGCAGCAACTGCGTGCGGCGCACAGCAATGCCCAGCGAGGCCGCCGAGTCGGCACCAAAGGTAAAGGCGTCCAGCGCCCGGCGGTACCACAGGCACACCAGCAGGCCGAACAGCGCCACGGGCAATGCTTGCCACACCGATGGCCAGCGCACGCCGCTGAGGTTGCCCAGCAGCCAGAACAGGATGCCGCGCGCCTGCTCTGCGCTGGCCGACTTGGTAATGAGGAAAGCGGTGACGGCCGTGAACAGCTGCGAGCCGGCGATCCCGGCGAGGATCACCTGGGCGTTGTTGCTGCTCGGCCCGGCCGCACGTGCCAGCACCAGCACCAGGGCAAACGCCGCCAGGGCGCCGATGAAGGCACCGCCGGACATGCTCAGGGCTGCGCTGCCCAGGCCCAGCAGGCCAACCAGCACCGCACCGGTCGAAGCGCCGGCGGACAGCCCGAGCAGGTAGGGCTCGGCCAGCGGGTTGCGCAGCAGCGCCTGGAGGATCACCCCGCAAGTCGCCAGCCCCGCGCCGCAGGCGGCGGCGACCAGGGCGCGGGTCAGGCGGTAGTTCCAGACGATGCCGGCGTCGATCGGATCGACCGGGTAGCCGGCCTGCCACAGGTGGTTGGCCAGCACCTGGTAGACCACCTGCGGCGACAGGTTGGTTTCGCCGATGGCGGTGCCGGCCAACACCGCCGCGATCAGGGCCAGCAAGGCCAGGGCGCTGTAGAGCAGGGCTTTCATCACTGCGCCGCTTTACCGCTGGCGAAGGCCGCAGACAAGGTCTGCAGGCCGCGGAACAGGCGAATGCCGGCCTGCATGGCGTCGGCATCGAGGATGATGATGCGCTGGTTCCTTACTGCGTCCATGTTCTTCGTCACCGGGTCGTTGCGCAGGAATTCGAGCTTCTTCTGGTAATCGTCGGCGGGGTAGCGGCGGCGGTCCATGCGCGCGATGATCAGCCAGGTCGGGTTGGCCTTGGCCAGGGTTTCCCAGCCCACCGTCGGCCATTCCTCGGTCGACTCGACCACGTTGCGCACGCCTAGGGTCCGCAGCATGAAGTCGGCCACGCCCTGGCGACCGGCAACGTAGGGGTCGATGGCGAGGTCAGCGCTGGAGAACCAGAACAATGCCGACGTATTGGTCAGGTCCTTGCCGCTCAGCCGCTGTTTCGCGCTGTCCAGGCGTGCCTTGAGGTCGGCATTGAGTGCGGCACCGCGGTCCTGCACATCGAAGATCTGGGCCAGCTGGCTGACACTCTTGTAGATGCTATCGACCTGGAACGCCTGCAGGCGGGTGCCGTCGGCGCCGACCAGGTTGTCCTTGCCTTCGCAGTCCGAGGGCAGCAGGTAGGTTGGAATGTTCAGCTCGCTGAACTGTTCACGGGTAGCGACCGCGCCCTGGGCGCCGACCATCCACTCGAACTGCACCGCCACCAGTTGCGGGCGCTTGCCGACCACGGCTTCGAAGCTGGGTTCGTTGTCGGCCAGGCGCGGCACCTTGGCGTTCAGCGCCTGGTATTCGGGCAGCACGTTGTTGAACCACAGCGAGGTGCCGGCCAGCTTGTCACCCAGGCCCAGGGCGTAAAGCATCTCGGTGCCGGCCTGGCCGATGGTGACTGCACGCTCGGGTGCCTGGGCAAAGGTCAGCGGTGCGCCGCAGTTGTCGACAGTCAGCGGGTAGTGGCTGGCGGCGGCCTGGGCCAGGCCAGTGAGGCTCAGGCTGGCGAGCAAGGTGGCGATACGGGGCAGCATGCTGGGCGATCTCCTATCGGACAGTTCGGGTGAGGAACGCACGGACAGGCATCGCCAAACCCCTGCGCGTGCAGGGGCAACACGAATGGCCATCCCGGACACCCCGCCGGTTGGTGAATGTTTGCCGGCAGGTCTCCTGACTGGTGCGTCCTCGCCCGGCTCCGGCCTTCCCGGATCAGGGTCCAGTGGCATTGATGGAGCAGGCTCGGCACCTACAGTTGCGGGGGCAGTTCCGATTGGCACGCCTTGGGCGGACCCGGGATTCCCTATTATTTCCGTGGTGGAAACCGGCGGGCCGCATGGTAGACCATCAGGCCGCCGGGCAAAAGGTCAAATCAGAAGTACTTCAGCCAGCGGATGTCGCGCCGGCGCGCCTTGAGCCGGGCAAACCAGCGCACCGGCAGGTACAGCGCGGTCGCCAGCAGCAGCGCGCCCAGCCACACCGCGCCAATGCCGTCGAAGCCGAAGTAGTCGCCGTGGTTGAGGCCCAACAGCGCCACGCAGGCCAGGTACAGCAGCTTGAGCACGTACAGGTGCAGCAGGTAGAAGAACATCGGCGCTGCGCCGAACACCGCCAGGGCGCTGATCCAGCGGGCCCGCCCTGCACGCTCGAAGGCGCGCAGCAACAGCAGGCCGCAACCCAGGGTCAGTGCCAGGAACAGCAGCGAAGGTGGGTACTTGGTGATGTTGAAGAAGCTCATCAATGTCTGGATGACGGTCGGGTAGCCGCTCCATGGCGCCTCGCCGTAGCCGTTGTAGAGGCGTAGCACCATGAAGCCGAGCAGGGCGATGACGCCGGCCAGCAGCAGGCGGTGCTGGCGCTCGCCGGCGTCACTGCCACGGGCGAACCACGGGCCGAGGCCGTAGCCCAGGGCGATCACGCCGATCCACGGCAGCACCGGGTAGGAGGTGCGCAGGCGCAGGCTGTCCGAGACTTCCAGCCAGCCACGGTCATGCAGAATCGCCCACGGCACGTGCAGGGCCGATTCCACGCCGAAGTGCAGGCCATCGAGCAGGTTGTGGCCGGCGATGATCAGCGCACCCAGGGCGAGCAGGGCAGGGCGCGGCAGCCACACCAGCAGCGACAGGGCGATCATGCTCACGCCGATGGCCCAGATCACCTGCATGTAGACCACGCTCGGCGGCAGCTGAAAGGTCCAGGCGAAGTTGACCAGGGTGAACTCCAGCAGCACCAGGAACAGCCCACGTTTGAACAGGAACGCCGAAACATCGCTGCGGCCCTGGTACTTCTCGCCATACAGCCAGGCCGACAGGCCGGTGAGCAGGACGAACACCGGCGCGCACAAATGGGCCAGGGTGCGGCTGGCGAACAGTGACGGGTCGGTGGCATCGATGGCCATCGGGTCGCTGACCTGGCGGTGCAGGAAGAAGGTTTCACGCACGTGGTCGAGGAGCATGAACAGGATCACCAGGCCGCGCAGGGCATCGATGCTCTGCAGGCGCTGGGTGAGCAGGGTGGGGGTGGCTGAGGCGCTGGTCATGGAAGGCGGTCGCAGGCAGGAATGAATGTCAAATGAAACGTTATCTTATAACTATTTCATTTGCTTCTGAAAGCGGTTTTTTGTGTTGCCTGTACCGGCCTCTTCGCGGGTTTACCCGCGAAGAGGCCCTCAAATCAGAAGGTGTAATCCACGGTAGCGAAATACGACCGCGGCGCGCCCATCACCCACTGCTCGCCACTGAACACCGACGCCACATATTCCCGGTCGAACAGGTTGTTAACCTGCAACCCCAGCCGCACATCCGGCAGCACCTGCCAGCCGATGTTGGCATCGACCACGGTGTACCCCGGCGCATGCTGGCGATTGGCCGAATCGGCATAACGCTCATCCACATACCGCGCGCCAATCCCGGCTTCCACCTGCTGGCCAAAGCCCTTGGTCAACCACAGGTTGGCCGTGCGCCGCGGCACATTGGCCGGGTGGTTGCCGGCACGGTCCTGGGCCACACCATCGACCACTTCGTCGAAATCATCGTACTCGGCCCGTACCAGTGAAGCATTGGCCGACACTTGCCACTGCTGCCCCAAGGCCAGTTCCAGCGATGCCTCCAAGCCATCGGAAGTCTGTTGCCCGGCCTGCTGCGCCTCGTGGGTGACCGGGTCGTCCACCAGCAGCTTGCGCTTGACGACATGGAACGCCGCCAGCGTCCATTCGCCACGGCCTTCCCAGAAGCGCTGCTTGAGGCCCAGTTCGGTCTGCTTCGCCTCGGTCAGGTCGTAGTGCATCTGCGTCGGGCTGAGGCTGACCAGGTTGTCCACCCCGTCCTCGCTGGTGGAGTACTGGCCATACAGCGACAGGTTGTCGGTGACTGCGAACACCAGCCCGGCCCGCCAGTTGCCGCCGTGCAGGCTGCGGTCGCTGCGGCTGCCATCGACCAGGTTGTCGCGGTCGATGTGGTTCTGGTCGCGGCGCACGCCGGTCACCAGCGACAGGCGCTCGGTCAGCTGCAGGCGATTTTCGGCGAACAGGGCGAAGGTGTGGGTGGTGGACAGCGTCTGCGGGCGGGTTGGCGAGTCGCTGTGGAACCAGCCCGGGGTCGGCTGCCACGGGTCGATGTAGTCGCCGCCCACGTCGTTGTACGGCCGGTTGCTGTCGACGTTGAAGCGCACCTTGTTGTACTCGACACCGACCAGCGTCTTGCTGGCCAGGCCGAACAGGCTGTGATCGAAGGTGAAGGTCTGGCGGTCGCCGATCTGCTCCTGGTTGTGCCTGATCTGCAGGTAGCTCTGGCGCTCCAGCTGCTCGCGGTCGGCGTCCCAGCTGTAGTTCTCGGCATTGCGCCAGTGGCGGCGGCTCTTGATGTAGTAGAGCTGGTTGCTGGCGCTGAGCTGGTCGTTGATCGCCCAGTCGGTGGTGAAACGGGTCCACTCGTCGTGGTAGCGCTGCACATCGTTCTGAACGTTGTAGTTCTTCTTGCGCAGGCTGCTGCGGTAATGGCCGTCGATCAGTGGCGTGCCGTAGTAGTTGGCCGGCTGGGCGTCGCCACGCTCGTGGGCGAGGGTGAAGCTCAGGTCGTCGTTGGCATCGAAGCGCAGCGCGGCACTGAGGGCCAGGCTGCGCGAGTCGGTGCGGTCGACCCAACCATTGCCGGCCTGCTGGTTCAGGGTCAGGCGGTAGCTCAGGCGTTCGCTGAGGCTGCCGCCGCTGTCCAGGCCCAGTTGCTGGCGGTCCCAGGAACCGTAGCCCAGGCGCAGGCGGTTGTGGATGTTGCCAGCGAAGGGTTTTTTCGGGATCACGTTGATCACCGCGCCGGTCGCACCTTCGCCATACAGCACCGAAGCCGGGCCGCGGATCACGTTGATCTGCTCGACCATCCACGGGTCGACTGGGAAGGTCTGGGTGCCGGCCCCGGTGTACAGGCGCGCACCGTCGAACAGGGTCATCACCGAGCCATGGCCGGTGAAGCCGCGCGCCGACAGGCCGGTGCCGCCATCGCCCGGGTTGCCGATGAAGGTGATGCCGGGGGAGCGGGTCACGGCGTCCTGCACGGTAAGGTTGTTGCGTTGCTCGATCTGTTCGGCGGTGATGCTGCTGGTGCTGGCCGGGGTTTCCAGGGCGCTGAGGTTCAGCCGTGAACCGGCCTCGGTCGGCGTGGCCAGGTCGACCTGCCGTGGTTCACGGGCATCGGTGATGGCCGTGGAGGGGAGGTTCAGCACCGGTTGCTCGGCCAGGGCTGGCAGGGTAACGGCCAGGCAGGCCGCCAGGGGGTGAAGCTTGAAGAATCGGGACATGTCGTTCCACTGCTGCAGGAATGAATGGATCCCGGTGGAAAACACGCAAAGGCGCACCCCGTACGCAGGCGCACGCGGATACCGGCCTGCGCCCGCCCACCGCGGGTTGCCAAGTGAAGCTTCAGGCCGGTCTCCGGGCTTGCGAGGGTCGTGAGGCCTTCACCTTCCCATGCTGGCGCACAGTGGTGTGTCGAAGGCATCGCTCGCTTACCGTTGCGGGGGCAGCGCCGGACTTGTCGTGAACCACGACGCACCGGCTTCCCGTTTCACCCTGCGCACGGCGGCGCAGGACACCTGAAACTGGCGCGCATCTGACCATCGAATGGCCAGCGCGTCAAATGCGTGTGTCAGCGCCCGCGGCGGCGCGACACCCGTGCCTCGATGTTCTTGCGGCCGATCAGCAGCGCTGGCTTCTCCACCACCGGCTCATCGGCCAGCCACTTGTACATCACCAGGCAGTCGACCAAACCCAGGCGGGCATGGCGATAGGCCTTGGGCAGGCGGCCAACGGTCTCGAAGCCCAGCCTGGTCCACAGCGCCACCGCCACTGTGTTGCTCGCCACCACGGAATTGAACTGCAACGCCAGAAAGCCCTCCTGGCGCGCCAGTTTCTGCGAGTGCTCGCACATCAGCCGGGCCACGCCACGGCCACGGGCGGCTTCGCAGACCATGTAGCCGCAGTTGCCGACATGCGCGCCGGGGCCTGCGGCGTTGGCCTTGAGGTAGTAGGAACCGAGCAGCTCGCCATCCGCTTCGGCCACCAGCGTGTGCAGTGGCAGTTGCAGCCACAGCTGGCGGGCCTGCTCGACGTTCAGTTCGGGGTCGAAGGCGTAGGTTTCGCGGGCCTGGACGATGGCCTGGAAGGTCGGCCAGAAACGCTCGAAGTCGTCGGGCGTCATGGGGCGGATGTGGATCATGGCGGTTCCTGCAATGGCTAGGCCGCCAAGTCTGGGTGGCGCGGCGCCGTCGCGCAAGGGCGGCGACGCCGTTGGCCTTCAGCCGTTGGCCTTGCCCACCGCATCCATGGCGCGGGCCGAGTAGACCAGCGCGGCCCCGGCATTCATCGCCACGGCCACACCCAGCGCCTCGGCGATTTCCTCACGGGTAGCGCCGTGCTTGACGGCCTGTTGCGAGTGCACGGCGATGCAGCCGTCGCAGCGGGTGGTGACGGCCACGGCCAGGGAGATCAGTTCGCGGGTCTTGGCGTCGAGGTGGTTGGTCTTGGCACCCGCGCCGCTGGCGGTCATGTAGCCGGCCACGGTGTCGGGTGACAATTGCTTGAGATCGCCGATGCCGGCCATCAACTGCTTACGGTAGGCGTCCCAGTCCATCATGCTCATCGTCTTCACCTTGGGAAGGTTGCGGGAGGAGCTTTCAGGCTAGTCGAATTTGCGCCTATCGCCGGTTGCCGGCGATAGGTTGCAGGCAGGGCCTCAGATATAGACGAACACCAGTACCAGGGCCGCGACCACCAGCCACTTCTCCAGGTAGTAGCGCATGCGGTTGCGCTTCTTCAGTGCCTTGCCACGCTCGCGGATCTTGTAGATGCGGGTGAACAGGCGGTTGATGCCACCGGTCTTGTCGCCAGCGTCGTTGGGCGCTGCGGCGGCGGCCATGACGTTGCGGCTGAACCAGCGGTTGAAGGCGGTGGCCCAGCGGTATTTCAGCGGGCGTTCGATGTCGCAGAACAGGATGATGCGGTTGTGCTCGGTGGTATTGGCCGCGTAGTGGATGTAGGTTTCGTCGAAGACCACGCCCTCGCCATCGCGCCAGGAATATTTCTCGCCGTCCACATCGATGTAGCAACCGTCATCGTTCGGCGTGTCCAGGCCGAGGTGGAAGCGGTACGAGCCGGCATACGGGTCACGGTGACGGACCAGCTTGGCACCTGGCGGCAAGGTGGCGAACATCGCCGCCTTGACCGTGCCGATGCCTTGCAGCAGCTCGGTGGTGCGTGGGCACAGGGTCATGGCCGACGGGTGGCTTTCGCCGTACCACTTCAGGTAGAAGCGCTTCCAGCCGGTCTTGAAGAACGAATTGAAACCGACGTCGTCATAATTCTCGGACTTCTTGATCTCGCCCACGTGCAGCAGCTGCTGGGCTTCGGCACGGATCTCCTGCCAGTGGTCCTTCAGCGGCTGCAGCTCGGGGAACGCCTCGACCGGCAGGTAGGGCTTGGCCGGGTGCTTGGAGAACAGGTACAGGAAGCTGTTGACCGGCGCCAGGAAGCTGGAGTGGTCGCCCAGCTGGCGGGTCAGCTTGTGGCGCACCCGACCGCGCAGGTGAACATAGGCGATCGAGAGGACGAAGATCAGTACGAGTGCAATTTTCATGGACGATTACTTGTCGAAAAATGGCCATGCGCCATGGCATAAGCTCGCCAGCATAAACAATCATGGGGGTAGTTTGTACTTATTGTTACGTTAAGGCGGGTCGACATTGGTGTAAGGCCTATAGCGTGCAAAAACGCTTCACGTGATGGAGTTCACATGGTCCAGGACATTCGCCCGAGTGGCGCACCCTTCAAACGGCTGTTCTTCGCCTTGCCCGTCAGCGACACCCAACGCCGTGCGATAAGCCAGTGGCGGCGCGGCCTGAACCTGCGCAGCGGCAAGCCGGTGCCCAGCGACAACTTCCACCTGACCCTGTTGTTTCTCGGTGATGTGGATGCGGCCCAGGTGCCAGCCCTGTGCGCGGCGGTGGACAACCTGGCGCGGCCGGGCGCGCCCTTGCGCCTGCTGCTGAACCAGCTGAAAACCTGGCAGCGCGCCAATGTGCTGGTGCTGGAGGCGCAGGAAACACCCACCGCCTTGCGTCAGCTGGTTTACGCCTTGCAGCAGGCGTTGTTGCCAATGGGGTTCGAAGAACAGGCCCGTGAGTACCGCCCGCACCTGACCCTGTCACGGGACTTTCGCGGCCAGGCCCCGGAGGCGGCCGAGGCGCCTGAGTTTCATCTCAGCGCCAGGCACTTCACCCTGTACGAGTCGCGCAAAGGTCGATACTGGCCGCTGGCGCAGTGGCCTCTGACGGATTAGCGCGGCTCAGGCAATCTGGCTGCGTGCCGCGGTGAACAGTTGCTCGCCCAAGAGGCGGGCGGTACGCAGGTGCAATGCGGCATCCGGCCCCTCGCTGTCATACAGCACGCTCGAACTGAGCACCTCGGCGCCGCAATAGTCGAAGATGCCGTGTTCTATCTGCACGCGCATGGCCTCGCTGTAGCCATGCCGCTCGAATGTACCGGTATCTGCGCCAGCGACACCGACCAGATGGACCTTCATGCCACGCAGCTTCTTGATCAAGACGCCGCTCCCGTAGTCGAACGCCCAGCCATTGCTGAACACCCGCTCGACCCAGCCCTTGAGCAGAGCTGGCAGCGACCACCAGTAGATCGGGTAGACCAGCACCAGGGCATCGGCGCGGTCGATGCGGGCCTGCTCCAGCAGCACGTCGGCCGGAGGTTCGGCCAGGCCGCGGTGCACCGCGTGGTCAGCCAGGCCAAAGCGTGGGTCGAAGCCCTCGCGGGCCAGGTCGGCGATTTCACTGCCGTGGCCGGCGCTGGCCAGGCCTTCGGCAATCTGCCGGGCGAGAGCGTGGGTGAGTGATTCGGGGTCGTGATGGCCGATGACGATCAACGCTTGCATGGGGGTGTCTCCAGTGGGAAAGTGCGCTGCTGCCTTGAGCGCTATATACTCAAGGTAAGTTACTTTTGGTAAGTTACGTTTAGTAGGTAAGCAATGTCAAGCGATGACAAGGCACCGCCACGCAAGCGTCTTTCCCGCGATGAGCGGCGCCGCCAACTGCTCGATGTGGCCTGGCAGCTGGTGCGCGAGGAAGGCACTGAAGCCCTGAGCCTCGGCCGCCTGGCCGAGCAGGCCGGGGTCACCAAGCCGGTGGTGTATGACCATTTCGAGACCCGCACCGGGCTGCTGGCGGCGTTGTTCCAGGATTACGATGCGCGCCAGTCGCTGATGCTTGCGCGGGCGCTGGAAGGGTGTGCGGCGACCTTGGCAGGGCGCGCCGGGGTGATTGCGGCTGCGTATGTGGATTGCGTGATCAGCCAGGGGCGCGAAATGCCCGGTGTGTCAGCTGCACTTGCAGGGTCGCCGGAACTGGAAGCCCTGAAACGCGCGTATGAACAGCCATTTCTCGACATGTGCCGCGCGGTACTGGATGAATTTGCGCCCAGTGGCGCGATTGGTGCGGCGGGCATGCGCCTGCTGGTGGGGGCGGCCGAGGCGCTGTCGCAGGCAGCAGCGGCAGGGGAGCTTGAAGCGGTGCAGGCCAAGGCCGAGTTGCAGGCGGCCATCGTGGCCATGGTCGAGCGCCAGTGATGCGTGTTGGGGTCAGACTGGCAGGCTCTGGTAAGGCAGTTCATCGCCTGGGCTGCGGGCAAACTGGCGCTTGTACTCGCGGCTGAACTGCGAGGTGCTCTGGTAGCCTACCCGGTGCGCCGTCTGCGCCACCCCTAGCCCTTCACCGATCAGCATCTGCTGCGCCTTGAGCAGGCGCAGGCGCTTGAGGTACTGCATCGGCGCCATGTCGGTGCAGCGTTTGAAGTGCTCGTGGAAGGTCGACACGCTCATGTTGGCGCAGGCGGCCAGGGCCTCGACACTCAGCGGCTCGGTGTAATGCTCGCGCAAGTGCATCAGCGCCGCACCGATGCGGGCGAAGTGCCCCTGCTGCTCCACCAGCGCCCGCAGCACACCGGCCTGAGGCCCGCGCAGCGCGGTATACAACACCTCGCGGATGCGCGCAGGGCCCAACACCTTGGCGTCCACCGGGTCCTGCAGGCAGCGCAGCAGGCGCTCCACCGACTCACGCATCGGGGCATCGAGCGCCGCCGAGGTCATCGACTGTGGCGTTTGCGCCTGTACGGCCGGGTCCGGTGCCAGGGCCATGCTCTGCACCAGTTCACCGAGCACGCCGCGGTCGATGTCCACCGCCACGCCCAGCAGCGGCTCGTCGGCGGTGGCAAAGGTTTCGCACATGAACGGCACCGACAGCGCCTGCACCAGGTAATGCCCGGCGCCGTATTCCAGGGTGCGCGGGCCGAGGCGCGCCAGTTTGCTGCCCTGGGCCAGGATCATCAGGCTCGGCTCGTAGATCTGCGGGCTGCTGGCCACATAGTGGTCCCAGCTCAGCACCTGCACCTGGGGCAGGTGCGTGGGCACGAAGCCCGGGCGGGTGGCCAGGCTGCGGATCAGCGAACACAGCGGGGCGTTGGCGTCGACGTGGCGGGTCAGTTGCATGATGAACCAGGGCAGAGAATCAGACAGTTGCATCATCGCAGATTGGCAGGCCAGCGCCAGATGGTCGCGGGCAGGTTCGGAGGATCAGGCATGGATGCCGGAGAATCAGCCGTGGGCGGGCAGGGCGAGGGCGAGCAGAATGCGCAGCCTGAATCGTTTCACTTCCCTGTGAGGTCCCGCATGTACACCGCCATCGGTTACGCCGCCCAAACCCCGACCAGCCCCTTGGCCCCCATGACCTTCGAACGCCGCGCCCCGCGCCCGGACGACGTTGCCATCGAGATCCTCTACTGTGGCGTGTGCCACTCCGACATCCACCAGGCGCGCAACGAGTGGGGCATCGCCGTGTACCCGCTGATGCCTGGCCACGAGATCATCGGCCGGGTCACCGCCGTGGGTGCCCAGGTCACCTCGCACAAGGTCGGCGACCTGGTCGGCGTCGGCTGCATGGTCGACTCCTGCCGCCACTGCGAGGCCTGCGCCAAGGACCTGGAGCAGTACTGCCTGGAAGGCCCGACCATGACCTACGCCACCCCGGACCGGGTTGACGGCAGCAACACCATGGGCGGCTACTCCAGCAGCATCGTGGTCAGCGAGCACTTCGTGGTGCGCATCCCGGCCGGTATGGACCTGCCCAGCGCGGCGCCGATCCTCTGCGCGGGCATCACCACCTACTCGCCGCTCAAGCACCATGGCGTCGGTCCCGGCCACAAGATCGGCATCCTCGGCATGGGTGGCCTGGGCCACATGGGCATCAAGCTGGCCAAGGCGCTGGGCGCCGAAGTGACGCTGTTCACCCGCTCCCAGGCCAAGGCCGAGGAAGCCCGCCGCCAGGGTGCCGACCACGTGATCGTGTCCACCGATGCCGAGCAGATGCGTGCCGCCGCTGGCCGTTTCGACTTCCTCCTCGACACCATTCCGGTGCAGCACGACCTCAACCCGTACCTGGAGACCTTGAAGTTCGATGGCGTGCACATCCTGGTCGGCCTGATCGAGCCGATCGACCCGGCCGTGCATGCCGCCAACCTGGTGATGAAGCGTCGGGTGTTGGCCGGTTCGCTGATCGGCGGCATCGCCGAGACCCAGGAAGTGCTGGATTTCTGCGCCGCGCATGACATCCGTTGCGACATCGAGATGCTCGACATTCGCAACATCAACCAGGCCTATGAGCGCATGATCGCCGGCGATGTGAAGTACCGCTTCGTGATCGACATGGCAACCCTGCAGGGCTGATGGCTGCCTGAAACGGCGCTGGGGCCCTGCACCCTCGACAGCCATGGTTTGCCCAAGGCTGCCATGGTTGTGGGGCCCCGGCGTGACGCGTACCATGCAGGCATTCCTTCCAATAACAAACCCGTGCCTCAGCGCGGCCGATACTTGGCCCCTGACGCGCGCCCTTTCGCCTTGCCTGCGGAGAACAGATTCCTGCCCATGAACGGACCCATTCCCACCCACCTGCCGCCCACTGCCGGTGGCGGTAGCTGGCTGAGCGTGATCGCCCTGGCCCTGGCGGCCTTCATCTTCAACACCACCGAGTTCGTGCCGGTGGCGCTGCTCAGTGACATCGGCAGCAGCTTCGACATGACCACCGCGCAGGTCGGCCTGATGCTGACCATCTATGCCTGGGTGGTGGCGCTGGCCTCGCTGCCGATGATGCTGCTCACCCGCAATATCGAGCGCCGGCGCCTGCTGCTGTTGGTGTTCCTGGTGTTCATCTTCAGCCACCTGCTGTCGTGGTTGTCGCAAAGCTTTGCCATGCTGCTGGTCAGCCGCATCGGCATCGCCCTGGCCCATGCCGTGTTCTGGGCCATCACCGCGTCGCTGGCCGTGCGCGTGGCACCGCCAGGCCAGCAGGCCAAGGCGCTGGGGTTGCTGGCGACAGGCACCACCCTGGCGATGGTGCTGGGCATCCCGTTGGGGCGCGTGGTGGGCGAGGCGCTGGGCTGGCGCATCACCTTCCTCAGCATTGCCGGCGTGGCGCTGGTGACCATGCTGTGCCTGATGAAGTCGCTGCCGTTGCTGCCGAGCCAGAATTCCGGTTCGCTGCGCAGCCTGCCGATCCTGTTCAAGCGCCCGGCGCTGGTGGTGACCTACCTGCTGGTGACCCTGGTGATCACCGCGCAATTCACCGCCTACAGCTACATCGAGCCATTTGCCCTGCACGTGGCGCAGATCGGTGGCGAGCGCACCACGCTGTTGCTGCTGTTGTTCGGTGGCGCTGGCGTGTTCGGTTCGCTGTTGTTCAGCCGTTACAGCGAGCGTTTCCCGCATGGCTTTCTGGTGGGCTCGATCGGCGTGTTGGCGGCCTGCCTGCTGTTGCTGCTGCCGTTGTCCGGCAACTTCTATGTGTTTGCGGCGTTGAGCATGTTCTGGGGCGTGGCGATTCTCAGTTTCAGCCTGGCGCTGCAATCCAAGACCCTCAAGCTGGCGTCCGATGCCACCGACGTGGCCATGGCGCTGTTCTCCGGTATCTACAACATCGGCATCGGTGGCGGGGCGTTGCTGGGCAGTATCGTCAGCAGCCAGCTGGGCGTGGCCGATATCGGTATGGTTGGCGGGAGTGTGGCGGTGGTCGGGTTGCTGCTGGCGGTGGCCAGTACCCGGCGGTTCCGTGAGGCCTTGAGCCACTGATTACCTGCACCGGCCTCTTCGCGGGTGAACCCGCGAAGAGGCCAGCACAGACAGCTTCAATTTCAGCTCAGTAAGGCAGCCCAGGCCGATACCAACAGCAACCCCGCCAACCCCCGGTTGAACCACAGCAACCGCCCCGGTGCCTGCAACCAGCGCGCGCTGCCTGCCCCCAACACCGCCCACACCGCCATGCACGGCACGGCAATCAGCAGAAACACCAACGCCAATTGCCACACCGGCAGCGTCGGCGCCGCAAACACGCCAATCACAGCCACCGCCATCATCCACACCTTCGGGTTGACCACCTGCAACGACGCCGCGCTGACTGCGCCGAACGGCTTGCCGCCTGCGCTATCCAGCGGCTCGCCAGCGCTGCGCAGCATGCGCCAGGCCAGCCAGCTCAACCACAGCACCCCGGCCCAGCTCATCGCCTGCTGGGCCAGCGGATGACGCACCAGCGCCTCGCCCAGCCCCAGGCCGACCAGCAACACGATTGCCGCCGCTGCACCGCAGGCCGCCAGCATTGGCGCCAGGCTTGCGCGCAGGCCTTGCCGGGCGCCGTGGGCGAGGATCAGCAGGTTGGTCGGCCCCGGGCTGATGCTCGAGACCAGGGCGAAGAGAATGAAGGGCAGCAACGAGTGCGACATGGGAACGGCTCCGAATGATCAGGGCCCCATGGTCGCCATTGGCAGCTTGTCAGTCTGGAAGGTTTGAGCAGCGGCGCCGGTAGTCGGCGGGGGTCAGCCTGTAGGCACGCCGGAACCAGCGCCCCAGGTGGCTCTGGTCGGCAAAGCCCAGGGCCATGGCCACTTCGGCTGGTGTCTGGCCCTGGGCCAGCAGGCGCCGGGCGCGGGCCAACCGCAGCTGGATCAGGTAGGCATGCGGCGCCAGGCCGAAAGCGGCCTTGAAGGCGCGGGTCAGGCGGAAGCGGTCGACCCCGCAGGCCTGGGCAACCTGCTCCAGGCTGATGTCCTGGTCGAAGTGAGCGTGCAGATAATCACGCGCCCGCTGTGCCGTCAGTGGCAGGCGCGGGTCGGGGTTGAGGCGCTTGCGCCAGTGCAGGTGGCCGGTCAAGGCGGCCAGCAACGTGTCCATGGCCGTCTGGCGCACGATGCGCAGCTCTTGGCCATGCACCGCCTGGAACGCCAGGGCGATGGCGCGGGCCAGGCGCTCGTCGTGGCACAAGGTGTCGGCGAAGCGCGGCAGGCTGTCGCCGGGCGCCTGCTCGAACAGCGCCCGCAGCTCGGTGTCCAGCCAGTTCGGCTCAAGGTACAGGGTCGAGTAGGTGAAGCCTTCGGCGGTCGGGGCGTGGCCGTCGTGAAGGTCGCCGGGTTCGAGCAGGAAAACCTGGCCGGCGGTGCTCTGGTGGCGCACCCGGCGGCAGTTGAACTGCTGCACACCCTGTTCGGTAAAGCCGACCAGGAAACTGTCGTGCCAGTGTGGGTCGTAGGCATGGCCGACAAAATGCGCGCGGACCGACTCGATGCCGGTGTCGGCGTCTTGCTTGAGGTCGATCCAGTTGCTCATGGCGCTGTGCTGCTGACGGGTAGGGCAGTTCACCTTAGCGCAGATGCGCCAGCGGGTTTAGAACAATTGTGCAGGCTGCAGCGCGGCAAAGCGCTCGCGCAGCCACAGGTGCAGTTGCGTCACCGCAGGCGACAGCTGCTTGCGGTGTGGGCACACCAGCGTCACCGGCGTGGCTTCGCCCTGGTGGTCCGGCAGCAGGATTTCCAGCTCGCCGGCGGCAATGTTGGTGCTGACGTCCAGCCACGACTTGTAGACGATACCTTCACCCTCCAGCGCCCAGCGCCGCACCACGTCGGCATCGTCGCTGACCAGCGGCCCGCGCACCTGCACGGTGCGGTTGCCAAGCTGCCATTTGTCGTACACGCGGTTGTGCTGCAGGTACAGCAGGCAGTCATGTTGCTGCAGTTCATCGGGTGTGCGGGGGCGGCCGTGGCGGGCCAGGTAGGCGGGGGAGGCCACCACCACGCGGCGGTTCCACGGCGCCAGGGGCAGGGCGATGTAGTTGGCGTCCTGGTTGAGGCCATAGCGGATGGCGATGTCCACCGGGTCACGGCTGAAATCGGCCATCTGGTCCGAAAGGAACAAACGCAGGCCCAGTGCCGGGTGTTCGCGGCGAAACGCGCTGAGCCAGGGCAGCAACAGGTTGCGGCCGATGTCGGAAGGCGCAGACACCTGCAACACCCCGCGCAGGGTGCTGTGGCTGCCGTGCAGCTGTTCGTGGCCCTGGCGCAGGGTATCCAGCACGCGCTGGGCGGTGGGCAGGTACAGCTCGCCCTCGGCGGTCAGGCGCAGGCTACGGGTGGTGCGGGCGAACAGGCGCACGTCGAGGTCGCGTTCCAGGCGTTTGATCGCGGCGGCCACTTGCCCGGGCAGCAGGTCGGCCTCATGGGCGGCGGCGGTGAAGCTGCCCAGGGCGCTGCTGCGCACGAACAGTTCGAGGTCGGTGAAACGGAGCATTTTCACACCAGAAGGGAAAGTGTTGCTGCATTCTGCTGCTTTTTCGGGTTTTCAGGAAAGATAAGATGCGCGACAAATCCCGTTTCGTTGATTGGAGTTGCAGCATGGATACTGTTTCCCTGGCCAAGCGCCGTTACACCACCAAGGCCTACGATGCCTCCCGCAAGATTCCCCAGGCCACGGTCGATGCGTTGCTCGAACAGTTGCGCCACAGCCCGTCCTCGGTCAACTCGCAGCCTTGGCATTTCATCGTCGCCGACAGCGCCGAAGGCAAGGCCCGCCTGGCCAAGGCCACCGACGACCGCTTTGCCTATAATTCGCCGAAGATTCTCGATGCGTCGCACGTGATCGTGTTCTGCACCCGCACCGAGATGACCGAGGCGCACTTGAATGCGGTCCTTGACCAGGAACAGGCCGATGGCCGCTTCCGCGACGAGCAGGCACGGGCAGGGCAGAACCAGAGCCGTCGCGGCTATGTGGACCTGCACCGGTTTGATCAGAAGGACCTGCAGCACTGGATGGAGAAGCAGACCTATCTGGCCTTGGGTACCGCGCTGCTCGGTGCAGCGGCTCATGGCCTGGATGCCACGCCGATCGAAGGGTTTGACAGCAAGGTGCTGGATGCTGAGCTCGGGTTGCGCGAGCAAGGTTACACCAGCGTGGTGATCTTGAGCCTGGGGTATCGCAGCGAGGCTGACTTCAATGCCGGGTTGAACAAGTCGCGCCTGCCGGCTTCGACGGTGTTTACCTTCCTTTGAGGTAGGGGGGCGTTGGGGGGGGCGCCGCAGCCCTTGCAGCGCCCCCCAACCCCCTACCACAATGCCGCAGAAGCCGCAGTCAAAGCCCGCCCAAACACCGCGATCGCCGTGTCCACCTCGGCCTCGGTGGTAAACCGCCCGATACTCACCCGCACGCTCTTGCGTGCCCGCGCTTCATCCAGCCCCAGCGCCAACAGCACATGCGAAGCCGCGTTGCTCGCCGAGTTGCAGGCGGAGGTCGTCGACAGTGCCAGTTCACTGGCCAAGGCCATGCTGTTGAAACCATTGGCCTCGATGCACAGGTTCAGGGTGTGAGGAATCCGCTGCAGGGCACAGCCATTGAGACTGACCCCCGGCAAAGCCAGCAAACCTTCACGCAGGCGCCTGGCCAAGTGCTCGATACGCTGGTGCTCGCTGTCACCCGGCTCGCCGGCCAGGGCGAAGGCACTGCCCATGCCGACGATCTGGTGCGTCGCCAAGGTACCCGAACGCAGCCCTTGCTCATGCCCACCGCCATGGATCTGCGCGCACATCAGCTCACGGGCGCGAGGCCCGACATACAGCGCGCCAATGCCTTTTGGCCCGTACACCTTGTGCGCCGAGAACGACATCAGGTCCACCGCCATCGCCTGCAGGTCGATGGCCAGCTTGCCGACCGCCTGGGCCGCGTCCACATGCAGCAGGGCGCCATGGGCGCGCACCCGTTCGCCGATGGCGGCGAAATCGGTGACAGTTCCCAATTCATTGTTGACGGCCATCAGCGACACCAGGCGGGTGTCCGCGCGCAGGGCTGCCTGCACGCTATAAGGCTGGATCAGGCCGCTGGCGTCCGGCGCCAGGCGCGTGATGGCCCAGCCCTGGCGCTCCAGTTCTTTCACCGTGTCGAGCACGGCTTTGTGCTCCAGCTGGCTGGTGATCAGGTGGCCCGGCTGGGCCAAACCCTGGGCCAAACCCTGGGCGATGCCCTTGAGCGCCAGGTTGTTGGACTCGGTGGCGCCCGATGTCCAGACGATGTCGTCGGCGCGGGCGCCAACCCGTTCCGCCACTTGCCGGCGGGCCTGCTCGACCACTTCGCGTGCTGCCTGGCCGTAGGCATGGCCACTGGAGGCGGGGTTGCCGAAGTTAACCTGGCGGCCGAGGCAAGTGAGCATGGTTTCGATGACCCGGTCATCGACCGGAGTGGTGGCGGCATAGTCGAAATACAGTGGGGCGCTAGGCATGGGGCGGGTCCGTGCAATGTTGCCGTGGTGTCAGCAATCGTTGCATTTAGCCTAAGCGCTGGGGAGAAAATGATTTTGCCTTTTATGCTGCAGATGGCCAGTTTACGAAGAATATTTTTCTCTATGGTTAGATCAAGTGGAAATGTTTTTCTATCTGTGGGCCCCTGGCGAGCCCACAGGGGCATGCGCGCTTCAGGCAGGCTCCAGTGCACGCTCTTCTTCGGCCACCACACGCTCGCACAACTCGATGATCTGCTCGCGCATCCAGCGGTTGGCCGGGTCCTGGTCGGTGCTTTCGTGCCAGTACAGGTGCGTCTCCAGCGGTGGCACCTCCACCGGCAGTGGCTGGAAACGCAGCTGGTGGCGGCGGGCAAAGCGCTCGGGCACGGTCATGGCCATGTCGGTCTGCTGCAGCACCTGCGAAGCCATCAGGTAATGCTGCGAGCGCAGCGCAACCTTGCGTTGCACGCCCATCTTGCCCAGTGCCAGGTCGACGTAGCCCAGGCCGTTGCGGCGGCTGGAGATATGGATGTGCGTCATGCCCAGGTAGTTGTCGAGGGTCAGCTTGGTATCGGCCAGCGGGTGGCCCTGGCGCAGCGCGCAGACATAACGGTCCTGCATCAGCTTGACGTGGCGCACCTGCGGGTCGGTGTTCAGCGGCGCGTCGACGGCGAAGTCCAGGCGCCCGGCGGCCAGTTCCTTGGTGGTTTCGCGGCGCTTGCACAGGAAGCTTTCGATCAGCACCGCCGGAGCCAGGCGCCGCAGGCGCTGGAACAGCGGTGGCAGGATCACCGCCTCGGTGAGGTCGGTCATGCTGATGCGGAACGTCTTGTTGGCCTGCTGTGGGTTGAAGATGCGGCTTTCCTGCACCGAAGTGCGCAGTAGCGCCAGGGCATTGCGCACCGGGCCGATGATGTTCTGCGCCATGGGCGTTGGCACCATGCCTTGGGCGGTACGCACGAACAGCGGGTCGTTGAAGGTTTCGCGCAGCCGCGACAGGGCATTGGACACGGCCGGCTGGGTGATACCGACGATCTGCCCGGCGCGAGTCAGGTTGGCTTCGGTGTAGATCGCGTCGAAGACGATGAACAGGTTGAGGTCGACCTTGCTGAGGTTCATGGCGCCGCTCTTTGTTGGAATTATGGCTCGATCATATATCGGTTATGAATGTTTATACACGCTGAAAATAGACTAGGTAGATCGAGGCCCGCTGCTCTAGGCTCTGCCCATGTACTTCGAACCGTGAAGGTAACCCCGATGGATTTCGCCTATTCGCCCAAGGTCCAGGCACTGCGTGAGCGCGTCAGCGCCTTCATGGAGGCCTACGTCTATCCCGCCGAACCGGTGTTCGAGCGCCAGGTCGCCGAGGGCGACCGCTGGCAGCCAACGGCGATCATGGAGGAGCTCAAGGCCAAGGCTCGCGCCGAGGGCTTATGGAACCTGTTCCTGCCCGAGTCGGAGTACGGCGCCGGCCTGAGCAATCTCGAATACGCACCGCTGGCCGAGATCATGGGCCGTTCGTTGCTGGGGCCGGAGCCGTTCAACTGCTCGGCGCCGGACACCGGCAACATGGAAGTGCTGGTGCGCTATGGCAGCGAGGCACAGAAGCGCCAGTGGCTGGAGCCGCTGCTGCGCGGCGAGATCCGCTCGGCATTCGCCATGACCGAACCGGACGTGGCGTCCTCGGACGCGACCAACATGGCCGCTACCGCCGTGCGTGATGGCGACGAGTGGGTGATCAATGGCCGCAAGTGGTGGACCTCCGGTGCCTGCGACCCGCGCTGCAAGGTGATGATCTTCATGGGCCTGTCCAACCCCGACGGGCCGCGCCATCAGCAGCACTCGATGGTGCTGGTGCCGACCGATGCCGCGGGGGTGAAGATAGTCCGACCCTTGCCGGTGTTCGGTTATGACGATGCGCCGCACGGCCATGCCGAAGTGCTGTTCGAGAACGTTCGGGTGCCTTATGAGAATGTGGTCCTTGGGGAAGGGCGTGGTTTCGAGATCGCCCAGGGCCGCCTCGGCCCAGGCCGTATCCACCACTGCATGCGCTCAGTCGGCATGGCCGAACGCGCGCTGGAGCTGATGTGCAAACGCTCGGTCGAGCGCACGGCCTTTGGCCGACCCTTGGCACGCTTGGGCGGCAACGTCGACAAGATCGCCGACTCGCGCATGGAAATCGACATGGCGCGGCTGCTGACGCTGAAGGCGGCCTACATGATGGACACCGTCGGCAACAAGGTCGCGCGCAGCGAGATCGCGCAGATCAAGGTGGTGGCACCGAACGTGGCATTGAAGGTGATCGACCGGGCGATCCAGATGCATGGCGGGGCAGGGGTGAGTGGTGATTTCCCGCTGGCCTACATGTATGCCATGCAACGCACCCTGCGCCTGGCGGATGGGCCGGATGAGGTGCATCGGGCGGCGATCGGCAAGTACGAGATCGGCAAGTATGTGCCGGTGGAGATGTTGCGCGGCGCAAGGTGATGCAAGCCTACCGTCCTCTTCGCGGCGAACCACCGCGAAGAGGACGGTACAGGTAAACCTCATACTTTCAGGTGTGGGTCGTTTTCCTTCTTGCCGGTCGCTACAGGTTCGCTGGCGCTCGGTTGCTGTTTCTCCCCCCGCGTCTTGATCAGCGAAACCACCACCCCACCCAACAACAACCCGAACGTCACTCCCAACGACAGCAACGCCGGCACCTTGCCGACCATGCCGTGGTAGAAGATCTTGCAGCCAATGAAGATCAGCACCAGCGCCAGCGCATACTTGAGGTAGACGAACCGGTGCATCAGCGCCGACAGGGCAAAGTACAGCGAGCGCAGGCCGAGGATGGCGAAGATGTTCGAGGTGTAGACGATGAACGGGTCCTGGGTGATGGCGAAAATCGCCGGGACGCTGTCGACGGCGAACACCAGGTCGGCCAGCTCGATCAACACCAGCGCCAGGAACAGCGGCGTGGCGTAACGCAGGGCCTGGCTTTCGCCGGGTGGCGTCAGGCGTACGAAGAAGTGCGAGCCGTGGATCTGGTCGGTCACGCGCATATGCCGGCGGACGAATTTCAAGATCGGGTTGTTGGCCAGGTCTGGGTGGCTGTCTTCCTTTGACAGGGCCATCTTCACCCCGGTGAACAGCAGGAAGGCGCCGAAGAGGTAGAGCACCCAGGCAAAGTTCTGCACCAGCGCCGCCCCCACGCCGATCATGATCGCACGTAGCAACACCACCCCGAGAATGCCCCAGAACAGTACCCGGTGCTGGTAGCGGCGGGGGATGGCGAAGAAGCCGAAGATCATCGCCATGACGAACACGTTGTCCATCGACAGCGACTGTTCGACCAGGAAACCGGTGTAGAACTCCAGCGCCGACTGCGCGCCCAGTTCATGCCAGACCCACAGGCCGAACAGCACACCGACACTGAAATAGCCCGAATACAACAGCAGGCTTTCACGCATTTCGATCTCGCGGTCCTGGCGGTGCAGCACGCCCAGGTCGAGCACCAGCAAGCCGATGACGATGGCCATGAACACCAGCCACAACCAGGTGCTGGTACCGAGAAACGGGGTGGTGAGGAATGTCTGCAGAGCTGCCATGAGCCCCTCCTTGAATGTCGACGTTGCCAGTTAAGATCGCAACAGTGATCCGACATCACGGCTCGGCAGCCGTCAGAGGGGCCCGGTATCACATGGGCTTGAGCCTAGACCCGTTTCCCGGTGATGCCGAGTGCCGAGCTGTTACATTTCTTTGCCCGTCAGTAGACCCAGACTTCCACCCGGCGATTTCGCAAGCGGCCTTGTTCCCGGTCGTTGCCGGCGATCGGCAACTCATCGCCCATGCCGGTCACCTCCAGCACCTCGACGCCACCGCGCGCCAGTTCGCGACGCACGGCCTGGGCCCTCAGGCGCGACAGCAAGGCTGCACGGCCGGGCGTTTCCTTGGGGTCGCCGAAACCTACCAGCACCGCCTTGTTTTGCAACTTGCCGGCCTGGCGCAGGTATTCGCTGACCCGCTGCACATCGCGCAGGGCCTTGTTATCGAGGCTGGCGCTGCCTTCCTGGAAGCGGAAGTTGACGCTCAAGCGTTGCGCCTGCTGGGCCAGGCTGCGGTAGCGCGGCGGCAGGTCGGCCTGCGCCGGTACCGTTTGTGCGATCACCTGCTGCGAGACGAAGCCCTGTTCGGCGACGATGGCCTGGCCGGCCGGGCTCTGGGCGAAGTCTGCCAGCGCTCGGGCCTGGGGCTTGGCGTTGGCTGGCAGGTAGAAGTACAAGCGTCGTGACAACGGGTAGTCTTCACTGGCCACCAACTGACGATCCGGCAGCATGGCCGGCGCATCGCCCTCGGCCACCGCCAGTACCTTGGCCCCGTGCACGGCTGCCAGGCTGCTGAAGCCGATGGCCTGGCGGTCAGCGCCGACCCGCCCGGCCAGTGCTTCGCTGGACTCGAACCGCTGCGCCTGCCGGGCCAGTTCGTCATGCTGCGGCTCCAGCACCAGCGCCTTGAACGTTTCATAGGTCCCGGAGCGGTCATCGCGGGCATACAGGTGAATGTCCCCGCCGCTCACGCCCAGTTGCTCCCAGCGCAGGATTTGCCCGGAGAAGATCTGCGCCAGTTGCGCAGTGGTCAGTTGCGGCAGCGGGTTGTCGGGGTGGACGATGACGGCCACGCCATCCAGGCCGATGACCTGCTCGGCACTGGCCGAGCGCAGGTCGCCCAAGGCCTTGAGCTGGCGCATCTCGGCGTCGCTGATGGGGCGCGAGGCCGCGGCCAGGTCGGCGTTGCCCTGGCCCAGCGCGGTGAAACCCGTGCTGGAGCCATGCGCGGCGATGTCGATGCGCAGCGCCTGGCCCTGGGCATCGCGCGCGGTGATCACGGTTTCGTTCGCAACTGTGCCAGCTGACTGCCGTACCTCCGTCGCCTTTTGCGCCCACAGTTGCCCCTGCACCAGCGCCGGCAGCAGTGCCGCGCCAATGGTGTTGGAACCTTGCACACGCAGGTGGCCAGTTTCGGCCAGGGCCGTCAGCGGGAGCAGGGGAAGCAGCAGGAGCAGCAGGCGGAACATGCCGGGCGACCTTGTGGCATAGCGTTGCCCGGCAGATTACGACGCGGGGGTGACCGAAATGTGACAGCCAGGCCACCCACGCACCGGCATCAATGCGCCCCGGCCGACTTGCTCAGGTCGCTCTCTGCCCACTCGGTATAGATGCAGGCATCGGCCACCGCCCAGCGCACTTTCACGGTATCCCCCGGCTGCATCGGCATCCCGGCGGCAGACAGCGCTTTCACCGTCAGCTCGGTACCGCCTGCGGTCACCACATGGCAGGTCTGGCTCTCACCCAGGAACAGCACTTCGCCGACCTTGGCACTGACCTCGTTCCAGCCCGCAGGCAATGGCTCGCGCGCGGCCTGCTCGGCAGTCAGCGCCAAGGCTTTCTCCGGCCGCACCATGATCAGTGCATCTTGCTGTGCGCTGAGGCCTGGGGTCAGGCGAATCGCCACCGGTTGGCCTTCGAAACTGCCCGCACCGTTGCTGCTGGCCTTGATGCGCAGGAAGTTGGAGTTGCCCAGGAACGATGCGACAAAGGCATTCGGCGGGTTCTGATAGAGGTCGTAACCGGTACCCAGGCCGACGATCTTGCCATGGCTGAAGATGGCGATGCGCTGGGACAGGCGCATGGCTTCTTCCTGGTCATGGGTCACGTAGACGATGGTGATGCCCAGCCGGCGGTGCAGCTGGCGCAGTTCGTCCTGCAGGTCTTCACGCAGCTTCTTGTCCAGCGCACCGAGCGGTTCGTCCATCAGCAGGATGCGTGGCTCGTACACCAGCGCCCGGGCAATCGCCACGCGCTGCTGTTGGCCACCGGACATCTGCGACGGCTTGCGGTGGGCGAATTTCTCCAGCTGCACCAGCTTGAGCATGGCGTCGACGCGCTTGGTGATTTCGGCGGCGCCGAGCTTGCGGATGGCCAGCGGGAAGCCGATGTTGTCACGCACGTTCAGGTGCGGGAACAGTGAGTAGCGCTGGAACACCATGCCGATGTCGCGCTTGTGCGGCGGCACGTTGACCAGCGACTGGCCTTCGACCAGGATCTCGCCGCTGCTCGGCGTTTCGAAGCCGGCCAGCATCGACAGCGTGGTGGACTTGCCCGAGCCGCTGGAGCCGAGGAAGGTCAGGAACTCGCCGTCCTGGATCTCCAGGTCGAGGTTGTCCACGGCGGTGAAATCGCCGTAGTGCTTGTTCAGGCCACGCAGGCTGACCAGGGCCTTGCCGTGGGCGTTGTCTTTGATGACTGCACTCATTGTTGTTTTCTCCGCACGCTCAGGCGTTGACTTCGGTGCGCCGGCGCAAGGCGGCGGCAATGATCATGACAAGCAGCGACAGGCCGATCAGCAGGGTCGAGGCCACGGCGATCACCGGGCTCAGGTCCTGACGCAGGGTGGTCCACATCTTCACCGGCAGGGTCTGCAGGTCGGGGCTGGCCATCATCACGCTCAGCACCACTTCATCCCACGACACCAGGAAGGCGAACAGGCCACCGGCGATCATGCCCGGGCGAATCGCCGGGAAGGTCACCTTGAAGATCGCCTGCAGGCGCGAGGCGCCGCAGATCACCGCGGCATCCTCGATCGACTGGTCGAACAGCTTCAGCGAGTTGATGATCGAGATGATGGTGAAGGGCAGGGCGACGATCACATGGCTGACCACGAAGGCGAACAGCGTGCCGGTGTAGCCGAGCTTGAGGAACAGCGCATAGACCGCCACGGCGATGATCACCAGCGGCACGATCATCGGCATGGTGAACAGCCCGTAGAGCATTTCGCGGCCAGGGAAGCGGCCGCGCACCAGGGCGAAGGCGGTGGGCAGGCCCAGCAGCACCGCGGCAATGGTGGTCAGTACGGCGACCTTGAGGCTGGCCAGGGCGGCGTCCATCCACTCCGGGTTGGAGAAGAACTGGCCGTACCACTTGAAGGTCCAGCCCGGTGGCGGGAACACCAGCCACTGGGACGAGCCGAACGACAGCAACACGATGAACACCACCGGCAGCAGCAGGAAGGCCGCGATGACCCCGGTGGTCAGGTACAGGCCCGTACGCAGCGGGCGGCCCATGGCATTGGGAGACAGGAGCATGGCGGTTTACCTCGCGTTGCCAACCGGGGATTCCGGCTGCAGCTTCAGGTACAGGTAGAAGAGCACCAGGGTGATCACCACCAGCAGTGCGGCGGCAGCGCTGGCCAGGCCCCAGTTGAGGAACGACTGCACCTGCTGAATGATGAATTCAGGCAGCATCATGTTCTGCGCCCCGCCCAGCAGGGCCGGGGTGACGTAGTAACCGAGCGACATCACGAACACCATCAGCGCCCCGGAGAACAGCCCCGAGCGGCACAGCGGCAGGAACACCTTCCAGAAGTTGGTCCACGGGCTGGCCCCGCAGATGGAGCCTGCCTGCAGCACCATCGGGTCGATGGCGTGCATGGTTGCCTGCAGCGGCAGCACGATGAACGGGATCATGATGTAGCTCATGCCGATCACCACGCCGGTGAGGTTGTGCACCATTTCCAGCGGGGTATCGATGATGCCCATGGCCATCAACGCCTTGTTGATCACTCCCGAGCTCTGCAGCAGCACCAGCCACGAGTAGGTGCGTGCCAGCAGGCTGGTCCACATCGACAGCAGCACGATGTTCAACAACCAGCGGCCCCAGCCCTTGGGCACCAGGGTGATCGCCCAGGCCAGCGGGAAGCCCAGCAGCACACTGATCAGGGTGACCACGCCGGCCACCGAGAAGGTGTTGAACAGCACCCGTGCATAGGCCGAGTTGGCGAACAGCTGCTCGTAGTTGCCCAACCCCGGCGTTGGCTCCAGCACCCCGCGCAGCAACAGGCCGACCAGCGGGGCGAAGAAGAACAGGCCGAGGAACAGCAGGGCCGGCAGCAGGTTGCGGCTGCCTTTCCAGCGCTGGCTCAGGCTCACGCGGCGTGGGGCCGTTCCCGGGGCGCCGGTGCCCGTGGGGGCACCTTGCGCGTTATGCAGGGCGTTGATGGCGACTTTCATTTGACCAACCACTCATTCCAGCGGGCGGCGATGGCCTGTCCGTTTTTCGCCCAGTAGGCGAAGTCCAGGGTGACCTGGTCCTGGGCATAGGCGGTCGGCAGGTTTGGCGCGAGTTTCTCGTCCAGCTTGGCCACGCTGTCGAGGTTCACCGGGGCGTAGGCGGTCTTGTTGGCGAACGCGGCCTGGCCTTCGGCGCTGCTGGCATTGGCCAGGAACTTCATGGCCGCGTCCTTGTTCTTCGAGCCTTTCGGGATGACCAGGAAGTCGGCCATGACCAGGTTCTGCTTCCAGCTCACGCCCACCGGTGCACCGTCTTGCTGCAGGGCATAGACGCGGCCGTTCCAGAACTGGCCGAGCGACGCTTCACCCGAGGCCAGCAGCTGTTGCGACTGGGCACCGCCGCCCCACCAGACGATGTCTTTCTTGATGGTGTCGAGTTTCTTGAAGGCGCGGTCCAGGTCCAGCGGGTAGAGGTCCTTGGGCGCTACGCCGTCGGCCAGCAGGGCCAGTTCCAGTACGCCGGGGCTTGGCCATTTGTACAGCGCGCGTTTGCCGGGGTAGGTCTTGGTATCGAACAGCGCGGTCCAGTCGACTGGCTTGTTGGCACCGAGCTTGCCTTCGTTGTAACCGAGCACGAAGGAGAAGAAGAACGAGCCGACGCCGTGGTCGGAGACGAAGCGCGGGTCGATCTTGTCGCGTTTGATCTGGTTGAAATCGAGGGGTTCGAGCAGGCCTTCGCTGGCGGCGCGCAGGGCGAAGTCGGCTTCGACATCGACCACGTCCCATTGCACGTTGCCGCTCTCGACCATGGCCTTGAGTTTGCCGTAGTCGGTGGGGCCGTCCTGGACGACTTTGATGTCGGTGTTTTTGCTGAAGGGGACGGCCCATGCTTCTTTCTGGGCGTCCTGGGTGGTACCGCCCCAGCTGACGAAATTCAGGCTGTCAGCGGCCTGGGCGGCCTGACATGCCAGGGTCAGCAGGCTGGCGGACAGCACTGCGGTTACACGTTTGCTCAACAGCATGGTTACGCCCTCGTTGCTTTTGTTATTCGAGGCGGGGCTTCTGGTGCGCCCGCCAACAGTATTCGGGGAGCAGCTAAAACAAAGTGTCTGGTGGCCGTTTGTAATTGTAGGTGCCGGCCTGCAGATTCAAGGTCTACGGGATATCATATTATGGTATTCCAAACTTTTGGCAAGAGGTATGAGGCTACCGGCCATCACTCCGTCCTGAGCGGCAAGCTTCAAGCCGCGAGGTGCAAGCAAAAAAAAGCGGATCGCGCATTTACGCAGATCCGCTTTTCACTTGAGGCTTTCAGCTTGAAACGTGTGGCTCAAAGGGAATGCTCTGCACGACCTCCAGCTCATAACCCGCCAACCCTGCATACTTCAGCGGCGGGCCCAGATGGCGCAGCTTGCCCACGCCCAGGTCCTGCAGTATCTGCGCCCCGGTACCGACCTCCGAATACACCTTCGACTGCCCGCGCTGGTAGGGCCGCACCGGCTGGGTCAGCTGCGGCACGCGTTCGAGCAGGGCCTGGGAGGATTCGTGGTTGGCCAGGATCACCACCACCCCGCAACCTTCCTCGGCCACCTTTTGCAGCGCCGCCCACAGCGTCCAGTTGGCGGGGCCTGCGTACTCGGCACCGACCAGGTCGCGCAGCGGGTCGATCACGTGCACCCGCACCAGGGTCGGCTGCTCACGGCGGATATCGCCCATGACCATGGCCATGTGCACGCCGCCTTCAATGCGGTCCTCGTAGGTCACCAGGCGGAACGTACCGTGCACCGTCGGCAGTTCACGCTCGCCGATGCGCTTGATGGTCTGTTCGGTGCTCAGGCGGTAGTGGATCAGGTCGGCGATGGTGCCGATCTTGATACCGTGCTGCGCGGCGAACACTTCCAGGTCCGGGCGGCGGGCCATGGTGCCGTCATCGTTGAGCACTTCGACGATTACCGAGGCCGGGGCGAAACCGGCCAGGCGGGCCAGGTCGCAACCGGCTTCGGTGTGCCCGGCACGGGTCAGCACGCCGCCTTCGCGAGCGCGCAGGGGGAAGATGTGGCCAGGCTGCACCAGGTCTTCGGGGCGGGCATCGGCTGCCATCGCGGCGGCCACGGTACGCGCCCGGTCGGCGGCGGAAATGCCGGTGGTGACACCGCTGGCGGCTTCGATCGACACGGTGAAGGCGGTGCTGAACACGCTGCCGTTGGCCGGTACCATCTGCTCCAGGCCCAGGCGCTGGCAGTGCTCGTCGGTCAGGGTCAGGCAGATCAGGCCACGCGCTTCGCGGGCCATGAAGTTGATGGCCTGGGCGTCACAGCGCTCGGCGGCGATCAGCAGGTCGCCTTCGTTTTCCCGGTCCTCGTCGTCCACCAGCAGGACCATCTTGCCTTGCCGGTAATCCTCGAGAAGTTCCTCGATGGTGTTGAAAGCCATGTTGCACGCTCACTGTGGTGGGGTGATTATTATGGTATACCATCATACACAAATAGCGTTACTACAGGAGAACCCGCGGATGAAGGCCTACTGGATCGCCCACGTCGACGTCACCGACCCCGAGCAGTATCAGCAGTACACCCAGCGCGCCCCCGCTGCCTTCAAGGCATACGGTGGCCGCTTCCTGGCCCGCGGCGGGCGCAGCGAGGCAATGGAGGGGCGGCCCACTCCACAGCGTAGCGTGGTGATCGAGTTCGATTCGTATGAGCAGGCGGTGGCGTGCTACCGGTCGGAGCTTTACCAGGAGGCCTGCAGCCATCGCCAAGGGGTGGCGATGGCTGAGGTGATCATCGTCGAAGGGTTCGAACCTTAAGAACGAGCGCCGCTCGCTCCACAGGATTGCGCTGTACCTGTAGCAGCGAGCGTAGCGCGCGATGAGGCCGATCCTGCTTACGGCATGCCAGGCAATTCATGCGGCCGCAGGTCGAACACCAGCACCTCGGCATCCACCCCATTGCCCAGCTCCAGCAGCTGTTCCTGGCGCACCCGCACGCCGTCCCCTTCCTTGAGCACCTGGCCATTGAGCTCGATGCTGCCGCGAGCCACATGCACATAGGCATGGCGGTTGTCCGGCAGGGCCAGCGTCGCGTGTTCTGCGCCATCGAAGAGCCCGGCATACACCCGTGCGTTCTGCTGAACCTGCAATGACCCCTCGGCACCGTCTGGCGAGATGATCAGGCGCAACTTGCCGCGTTTCTCCTCGGCACTGAAGTGCTGCTGCTGATAGCGCGGCGTCGCCCCTTTGACGTTGGGCACGATCCAGATCTGCAGGAAGTGCACCGGCTGCGTCTGGCTGTGGTTGAACTCGCTGTGTGCCACACCATGGCCGGCGCTCATCAGTTGCACATCGCCCGGGCGGATCACCGAGCCGGTGCCCAGGGTGTCCTTGTGCTCCAGCGCGCCTTCGAGCACGTAGGAGAAAATCTCCATATCGCGGTGCGGGTGCTCGCCAAAGCCCTTGCCAGGGATGACGCGGTCGTCGTTGATCACCAGCAGGTCGGAAAAACCTTGCTCGTCCGGGTTGCGGTAATGGCCGAAGGAGAAGGTGTGGAAGGATTTCAGCCAGCCATGGAAGGCCAGGCCGCGGTCTTGGGCGTTACGGACGGTGAGCATGGGGAATTCTCCTTGAAATGCCGGAGCTGAAAGGGCTGTCGGCTGTTGATGGGAGAAGCTTACTGTCAGTTTTTATGCTGAAAAATAGGGTTTGTTTGGTTTCAGTGTCTCCTTTTGGGTGACAATTTGGTCGTGCTTGGGGGTGTTCACCTTGAGGGTTTCGGCGCTCGATCTGATGGGCGCTGTAAATCTTGGGCAGGCACCTCTATGCCCAAACGCGAAAAGCAAAAATACCCGCCTAAGCGGGTATTTTCGTATCTCTCAGATCACTGCAGATGCACTTTCAACTCCCCAGCCGCCTGACGCATCGCTGCTTTCACAGCTGGCACCTGGCTCAGCGGATTGAGCAAGCCATAGTCATGAATCATGCCGTTGTAGCGCACCGAGGTCACCGTCACGCCTGCCGCATTCAGCTTGCGGGCATACGCTTCACCCTCATCGCGCAGCACATCGAACTCGGCGGTTTGCACCAGCGCTGGCGGCAAGCCTTTCAACTGTTCACTGCTAGCCCGCAGCGGCGAGGCGTAGATCTCTGCCCGTGCCTTGGCATCAAGGGTGTAGTTGTCCCAGAACCATTTCATCATCCCGGTGGTGAGGAAATGCCCCTCGGCAAACTGCTGGTAAGACGCAGTCTCGAAGCTGGCATCGGTCACCGGCCACAGCAGCAACTGGAAGCGCAGGGCTGGCGTGCCGGCCTCTTTGGCCTTGAGCGCAACTACCGCTGCCATGTTACCGCCGACGCTGTTGCCGGCCACGGCCAGGCGCTTGCCGTCGACACCGATCTCCTTGCCGTGCTCGGCCACCCATTGGGTTGCGGCGTAAGCCTGGTTGATCGCCGTCGGGTAGTGCGATTCAGGCGATGGGGTGTAGTCCACATAGACCGCCACCGCGCCGGAGCCGACCACCAGGTCGCGGATCAGCCGCTGGTGGGTCGGGAAGTCGCCAAGCACCCAGCCACCGCCGTGGAAGAACATGAACACCGGCAGCTCACCTTTGACATGGGCCGGGCGCACCACCTGCAGTTTGATCGACTGGCCGTTGGCCTGAATGGTGCGTTGCGTGACCTCGATACCGGACAGGTCGACCTTCACCGAAGCCTGGGCACCGGTCAGCACGGCGCGGGCGTCTTTCGGGCTGAGCTGTTCAAGCGGCTTGCCGCCACCTTGCTCCAGCGCTTCGAGGAAGGCCTGGGTGTGCTGTTCGACGCCTGGGCTGCCAGCGGCGAAAGCGCTGGACACGGACAGGGCGAGGAGCGAAGCGGTAAGGGCTTTGTGGACAATGTTCATGAGCGAATCCTTTTCTATGTAAGTGCTGGTAATGGGCGTCTTGCCTGGCCTTCAGGGCCATCGCTGCGACCTGTGTGTAGAGTAAGGAGATGCATTGGCGGGAAAAAGCCGCTATAAAGCGTTTGACTGTCATCAAGAGCGAGACAATGAACCCCTACGAAGACATGCGCATCTTTGCCCAGGTCATGGAGGCTGGCAGTTTCACCGCCGCTGCCGACCGCCTGGGCATGTCCAAGCAATCGGTCAGCCGCCGCTTGATGCAGCTCGAAGAGCGCCTCGGCGTGCGCCTGCTCAACCGCTCCACCCGCCGCCTGGACGCCACGCCGCTGGGCCAGCACTACTACCAGTCGGCGCTGCGCCTGCTGGGCGAGGTGCAACAGGTGGAACACGACATCAGCGGCCAGGCCCAGGCCCTGCGCGGCACCTTGCGCGTGAGTGCGCCGCTGTCGTTCGCCATGGCCCACCTGGGCTGCCTGCTGACCGAGTTTCTGCAGTTGCATCCGCAGGTGGATGTGGAGGTGGACCTGAGCGACCGCCCGGTGGACCTGATCGGCGAGGGCTATGACCTGGCGCTGCGTATCGGTGCGCTGGAGGACTCCAGCCTGATTGCCCGGCGCATTGCCGATGTCGAGCGGGTGTATTGCGCGAGCCCGGGGTACCTCGAAGCTCGTGGCGTGCCAGCGAAACCGGAAGACCTGGCCGGGCATGATTGCCTGCCCTATGGGCATTCGCGGCAAGTGCAGTGGCAGTTCCGCCAGGGCGGCAAGACCCAGGCGATTCAGGTGAGCGGGCGGATGCGGGCGAATAACGGCGAGTTGCTGCGGGACGCGGCGATTGCCGGGATGGGGGTGACCTATCTGCCAACCTTCATCGTCGGCCAGGCGCTGGCGCAAGGGCGCTTGGTGACGGTGCTGGACCAGTGGGTGCCGCCAGCGTTGCAGTTGTCGGCGGTGTATCCCCAGCACCGGCAGGTGGCGCGGCCGGTGCAGGGTTTCGTGAGCTTCCTGCGCGAGCGGCTGAAACAGCTCTGAAACCGCGTTGGCTTCTTCGCGGTTTTACCCGCGAAGAAGCCAGCACAGGTCAAGGCATCAGCTGATCCACCCCCACCCACCCGCCAGCGAACTCATCCATGGCATCCAGCACCGCCTCCTGGAAGTACGCCAGCGACGCCCGGTCGAACAGCAACTGCAACGCCGGCAATTCATCACTGCCGACATTCACCACGATCACATTGATCCGCGCCGCCGAGGTCTGCGCCACGGCACCGACGGGAAACGCCTGCAGACGCAAATCGACCCCGCACAACTTGGCCATCACCGCACTGCAATACTCCCCCGACAACTGCAACCAGGCATGGCTGTCCTGTCGCGGCAGCAGATAGTTGCGCCGGGCATCCTGCACCCATGTCTGTTCTTCTTCAGCTACCCGTGCGCCCTGGTCGGCAAAGCTGCCCAGCAACAGGTACTCGCTGGCCGACAGGCGTGCGACCCAGCCGCCGTCATCCTGGCGCAAGGCCTGGTTGGGCAGCGTTGGCAAACGGTAGCCACGCTCTTCCAGGTACACCGCACTGTCCCCGCCGCGAAACCCGACCCGCGCCAGTTCGGTCAGGTCGGTCAGCGCACAGCTGTGTAACAGCTCGGCCCGCGGGCTGCGTGGGATGAAGGCTTCAGCTTTCAGGCTGGTCATGGTTCAGAGCTCCTGGCGCAGGTTGTCGGGGTCATGGAAGGGCAGTTGCACCACCTTGGCATTGACCATCACGCCGCCTTCCACGCGGATCGGGATGTGCATGCCAGGCGTCGCCTGATGGGCGCCGGCGTAGGCCAGGCCGATGATCTGCCCCAGGGTCTGCGAGTACTCGCAGGAGGTGACGTTGCCGCTGATGTCCGGGCCGTCCAGCACCAGGTGGCCCTCCAGCGGCTGCGGGCTGCCCTTGGGCAGGGTGAAGCCGACCAGCTTGCGTTTGAGCGGCTGCGCTTCGAGGATTTCGATCGAGCGCTTGCCGACGAAGAACGGCTTCTTGCGGCCAATCGCCCACTGCATGTCGATCTCTGCCGGGTGGGTCATGCCATCAGTGTCCTGGCTGATGATCACGTGGCCTTTTTCCAGGCGCAGCAGGCGCTGGGTCTCGACACCGAACGGGCGGATGCCCAGCCCGGCACCGGCCTGCATCAGCGCGTCCCACAGGCGCTCGGCATGGCGCGCCGGCACGTGCACTTCATAACCCAGTTCGCCGACAAAGCCGACCCGCAGGATGCGCGCCGGAATGCCCGCCACCGTGCCCAGGCGCACGCCCAGGTAGGGGAAGGCTGCGGCCGACAGCTCGACATCGTCACAGACCTTGGCCAGCACCTGGCGCGACAGCGGCCCTGCCAGGTTGACCGCAGCCAGCGCGGCGGTGACGTTGGTGATGTCCACGTCCAGCCGCCACTGCGCGTTCCACTTGAGCATCTGCTGGTAGATGCGGTCGACGCCGCTGGTAGTGGCGGTGACGTAGAAGTGCTGCTCGGCCAGGCGCGCGCAGACGCCATCGTCGATCACCACGCCGTGCTCGTTGGTCATCAGCGCATAGCGGGTGCGGCCGATGGCCAGCTTGGCAAAACCGAAGGTGTACAGGCGTTCCAGCAGTTCGGCGGCGTCGGGGCCGCGCACGTCCAGGCCACCCAAGGTGGACACGTCGATCAGGCCGACCTTCTCGCGCACATGGCGGGCTTCTTCCTGCATGCAGCGCTCGCGTTCCTCGGGCTTGCCGTAAAAGGCCGGGCGCTGCCAGATGCCGGCCGGCATCATCTTCGCACCGGCTTGCAGGTGGCGGCGGTGCATCGGCGTCTGCCGGTACGGGTCGAACGCCCGGCCGGCGACATGCGCCAGCTTTTCTGCCTGGAACGGCGGACGGGCGGTGGTCACGCCGGTTTCGCTGATGCTGCGGCCAGTGGCCTGGGCCACCAGGCGTGCGGTGGGCAGTGCCGAGTGGCGGCCTTGGGACGGGCCCATGCCGACCGTGGAGAAGCGCTTGACCAGTTGCACATCGCGGTAGCCGCTGCGGGTGGCGTTGACGATATCGCGCACTTGCAAATCCTCGTCAAAGTCGACGAAGTCCTTGCCCTTGGGGTGCGGGAAGATCGGCCAGGGGAAGTTGACCTTGGCCTCGGCAACGTAGGCCGCTGGCGTGGGTGCTTGCAGGCCCAGTGCAGCAAGGGCTTCGGCGGCGCCGCGGCTGGCGTCGGTGAGCACGTTGTCCAGGCAGTGGCGGCCGTTCACCGAGCCGGCGATATCCAGGCCGATGGGCAGGTTGCTGATGGCGAACTCGTCACGGTTGACGTCATAAGCCAGCTTGCCACCGGCCTGGCACAGCAACTGATAGACCGGCATGTAACCGGCAGACATGCACAACAGGTCGCAGGCCACGCGCAGGCCATGCTCGCCCACCTTGCCCTGGCCCGTGATCGGGCGGATGTCCGCGCCCGTGACATGGCGCATGCCCGCTTCGTGCAGGGCTTCATAGACGGTGCTGCCCAGGTGCAGGGGAATGTCGCGACGTTTCAGCTCGCTGGCCAGCGCAGCATCGGCAGGCGCGGCGCGCATGTCGACCACGGCGGCGACCGCCACGCCTTGCTCCTGCAGGTCGAGCGCCGCCAGGTAGCCGTCATCGTGGCCGGTGAGGATCACCGCACGTTGCCCCGGCTTGACTGCATACCACTTCATCAGCCGCTGCGCGGCGCTGGTCAGCATTACTCCGGGCAGGTCGTTGTTGCGGAACACCACCGGCTGATCGAACGACCCGGCGGCCACCAGGCAGCGGCTGGCGCGTACCTTGTACAGGCGCTTGTGCTGGATTACCGGCAGGTAGTTGTCAGTGAACCAGCCGTTGCAGGTGGCCTCACACAGCACCTGGATGTTCGGGTGGCCTTCGACGGCGGCCAGCAGCTCCTGGCGCAGGCTGGCGGCGCGGGTACCGGCGATGTCGAAGCGGGCGTAGGTCAGCGAGCCGCCGAGCACCGGTTGTTGCTCGATCAGCAGCACCTTGGCCCCGGCATTGGCGGCATCCAGCGCGGCGCGCAGGCCGGCAGGGCCGGCACCGATAACGGCCAGGTCCACAAACAGGTACGCCTTGTCGTAGTACTGCGGCTTGAAGCCGAGGTCGAGCACGCCGAGGCCGGCCTTCTTGCGGATCAGCGGCTCCCAGACCTTCCACATGCCCTTGGGTTTGTAGAACGAGCGGTAGTAGAAGCCCACCGGCATGAAGCGCGAAAACTTGCCCAGATAGGCATCGCGGTCGTGCTCCAGGCTGCCGTTGAAGTTTTGCCCGGTGACCACCAGGCCGTCGCGCGCGACCTCCATGTCGGCCAGCACGTTGGGCTCCTCGGGGAGCTGCACCAGGGTGTTGGCGTCCTGCCCGGTCATGCTCAGCGGGCCACGCGGGCGGTGGTACTTGAACGAGCGTGACAGCAGCCAGCGGCCGCTGCCGAGCAGGGCACTGGCAATGGTGTCACCGGCAAAGCCCGGGCAGGCCTGGCCGTCGAATTCGAATCGCAGGGGCCGCTCGCGGTCGATCAGCAGGCCCATGGGCGCGGGGAGGCGAGTGAGGCTGTTCATCCGGCGATCTCCGGGCTGGCGGCGGGGGTGAAGTCGACGCGGCGGTCGAACAGGGCTTTCGGGTCGAAGGTGCGCAGCACATGGTCGCTGACGGTGTGGCGCTCGGCCAGGAACCAGTAGCTCGAGGCGTTGTGCAGCCACCATTCGATGACCACGCCGGCCAGGTTGTCGCTGTTGAACACGTAGTCGGCCCACTCGGCGTCACTGCAGCTGGCCGGGTCGGGCATGTGCTTGAATTCGCCGCCGTAGGTGAACTCGCTGATGTTGCGCGGGCCGTTCAAGGGGCAGGTCAGGATCTTCATCGTCGTGTGCTCCTAGTGGCTGGCCGCGGTGGCGCCCATTTCGTTGACTTGCTGGAAGCGGCTGAAGCGCTCCAGGGCGAACGGCGCGATCATTGCCGGCACCTTGCCGCCGCTGGCGACCAGCTCGGCCATGGTCTTGCCGCAGATCGGCGTGGCCTTGAAGCCCCAGGTGCCCCAGCCAGCGTCCAGGTAGTAGTTGTCGACCGGCGACAGGCCCATGATCGGGCTGTAGTCCGGGGTCATGTCGGTCATCCCGGCCCACTGGCGCATCAGCTTGGCGTTGGCCATGAACGGGAACATCTCGATGGCATGGGCCAGCAGGCTTTCCTTGAGGTCGAGGGTGGAGCGGGTGTTGTACAGCGGGTACGGGTCGGAACCGCCGCCGAAGACGATCTCGCCACGGCTGGTCTGCTGCACGTAGCAGTGCAGCGCCGAAGAACTCACCAGCGGGTCGAGGAACGGCTTGAACGGCTGGGTGACCATGGCCTGCAGCGGGTATGTGTGGATCGGTGCACGGATGCCGGCCTTGGCCATCAGCAGCGAACTGGCACCGGCCACCGCCTGCACCACGCAACCGCACTGCACGGTGCCGCGGTTGGTCTTGACCGCTTCGATGCGGCCGTTGCGGATCAGCAGGTCCTGCACTTCGGTCAGCTGGTGGATTTCCACGCCGCGTTTGGCGGCCTGCTTGGCGTAGCCCCAGGCCACCGCGTCATGGCGCGCGGTGGCGCCGTCAATGTGCCAAAGGCCGGCCAGCACCGGCAGGTGGCCGGGGTCGAGGTTCAGGCTCGGCACCAGCTCACGGATCTGCTGGCGGTCGATCATTTCGGTGCGCCCGCCGAAGTGCTTGTTGACCTCGGCGCGCTGGCGGAAGGCGCGCACGGTGGCGTCGGTGTGCGCCAGGGTCAGCTGGCCACGCTCGGAGTACATGATGTTGAAGTCGAACTCGTTGGACAGGTTCTGGAACATCCGCACCGATTCTGCGTAGAAGCGCACGCCCTCGGAGGTGAGGTAGTTGGAGCGGATCACCGCGGTGTTGCGCGCCGTGTTGCCGCCGCCCAGGTAGGCCTTTTCCAGCACGGCAACGTTGGTCACGCCGTGGTACTTGGCCAGGTAATAGGCGATGGCCAGGCCGTGGCCACCGCCGCCGATGATCACCACGTCATAGCGCGGCTTGAGTTCGCAGGGTGGCGGCAGGTCGACCTCCACCGGGTAGTCGGCGCTCAGGCCGTATTTCAGCAGGGCGAAAGGCATGCGGTGCGCTCCTGGTGGGCGGCCTGTTGCTGCAGGTCGAGGGCGAGCAGGGTGTTTTTCATCAGGTAGGCGATGGTCATCGGGCCGACGCCGCCGGGCACCGGGGTGATGGCGGCGACCTGGGGCAGGGCGGCAGCGAAATCGACGTCGCCGACCAGGCGGCTATGGCCGCCTTCCTCGATGCGGTTGATACCGACATCGATCACCACCGCGCCAGGTTTGAGCCACTCGGCGCCGATCAGCCGCGGCTTGCCGACCGCCGCGACGACAATGTCGGCCTGGCGGCACAGCGCCGGCAGGTCGCGGCTGCGCGAGTGGACGACGGTCACTTTGCAGTCGGCCTGCAGCAGCAGCGCGGCCATGGGCTTGCCGACGATGTTCGAGCGGCCGACCACCACCGCGTGCTTGCCGCGCAGCTCGCCGCAGGCATCGCGCAGCAGGCGCATGCAGCCGCTGGGGGTGCAGGGCGTGAGCACATCGCGCCCCTGGGCCAGGCCGCCGACGTTGGCACTGTGGAAGCCATCCACGTCCTTCAGCGGGTCGATGGCCTGGAGAATGCGGTGCTCATCGATATGCTTGGGCAACGGTAGTTGCACAAGGATGCCGTTGACCTCGGGGTCACGGTTGAGCCGGTCGATCAGGGTCAGCAGTTGCGCCTGAGTGGTGTCGGCCGGCAGGCGATGTTCCAGCGAGCAGATGCCCACTTCCTCGGCGCGCAGCACCTTGTTGCGCACGTACACCTGGCTGGCCGCGTCGGCGCCGACCAGGACCACTGCCAGGCCCGGCTGCACGCCGCCTTTGCGCAGGGTCTGCACCTGCTCACGGACCTCGGCCAGCACCCGTGCCGCGGTGGCCTTGCCGTCGATCAGCTTGATGCTGGGGATGGCGTTCATTTGAAGATCACCGTGCGGTCGTGGTTGAGGAACACCCGGTGTTCGAGGTGGTATTTGACTGCGCGGGACAGGGCGATGGTCTCGGTGTCGCGGCCGATCGCCACCAGGTCGTCGGGGGCGTAGGCGTGGTCCACGCGCTGCACTTCCTGTTCGATGATCGGGCCCTCGTCGAGGTCGCTGGTGACATAGTGGGCGGTGGCACCGATCAGCTTGACCCCGCGCTGGTAGGCCTGGTGATAAGGCTTGGCGCCCTTGAAACCGGGCAGGAACGAGTGGTGGATGTTGATCGCCCGGCCCGACAGCTGGCGGCACAGGTCGTCAGAGAGGATCTGCATGTAGCGCGCCAGCACCACCAGTTCGGTGGCGGTGTCCTCGACGATGCGCATCAGCGCGGCTTCCTGCTCGGCCTTGGTGTCCTTGGTTACCGGCAGGTAGACGAAGCGGATGCCCTGGCGCTCGGCCATGGGCCGCAGGTCGAGGTGGTTGGAGACCACAGCGGTGATGTGCATGTCCAGCTCGCCCTTGGCGTGGCGGTAGAGCAGGTCGGCCAGGCAGTGGTCGAACTTGCTCACCATCAGCAGCACGCGCAGCGGCCGGGCGCTGCTGTGCAGGCTCCAGTCCATGTCGAAACGCTGGGCCACATCGGCGAAGCCCGCTTGCAGTTGTGGCGTGTCACCGCTGACACCGGTGTTGTAGCGGAATACGGCGCGCATGAAGAAGCGGCCATTGTCCTCGTCGTCGAACTGCGCCATCTCGCTGATGTAGCAACCGTGCTCGGCCAGGTAGGTGGTCACCGCAGCGACGATGCCGGACACGGCCGGGCAGCTGACGCGCAGGATGAAGTGATCGGGAGCGGGGTGCATGTCGGATAGGCCTCGTGATGGAGTGGGGCAGGTCGGGCACAAGGGCAAAAGCGGCTTCGCGGGCGGCGAACGGATGTTTCTTCATGGGAATATAAATTTCCCTTGGGCGATTTATAGGCGAAGCGAGGGGCACGGGTCCAGTGTTTTATGAAATTTTTTATCCTGACAGGAAAGTTCTAGGCACCGGCTGACCCTCTGCGAGCCGGGTTCACCCGCGAACAGGCCGTCGCAGGCTATGCTTGATCCATGACCACACCCACCCCTGTACGCCAACCGTGCCCCCCTGGCGCCTGTGACTGCGGCCGTGAGCACCTGGCCGAACACCCGCCGGCGGCCCAGCGCATCCTCCTGCTCACCCGCCAGGAAGAAAAGCGCCTGCTTGAACGCCTGGAAAACCTCAAGGACCTGGAAGACCTGCAGCACCTGCAACGGCGTCTGTACGAAAACCTCGGCATCCGCGTGCACATCAGCCCCGGTTTCAACGAGGTGCGCACCATGCGCGGCATCGTCATCGAACTCGACGACCAGCCCGGCCTGTGCCGCAAGACCCGCCAGTCGATCCCGGCCGCGATCCGCCGGGGCCTGGAGCGCAACCCGCAGGTGGCGTTCCGCCTGCTTGATGCACATGACTTGCTGAGAGACGCCTGAGGCTAATTTTTCCGTAGTGCCCTACGTCTACCTGAGAACCTCCCTGCGCCAGGCGCGCAGCGGCATCCATCACTCAAGGAGACAGGCAATGACTTCTGTATTCGATCGCGACGATATCCAGTTTCAGGTAGTGGTCAACCACGAAGAGCAATACTCCATCTGGCCGGACTACAAGGCCATCCCCGAAGGCTGGCGCGCCGTGGGCAAGAGCGGCCTGAAGAAGGACTGCCTGGCCTACATCGACGAAGTCTGGACCGACATGCGCCCCTTGAGCCTGCGCCAGCAGATGGCCGCAGCTGCCGCCCAGTGACCCCGCTCAACCTGCTGTGCCTGCCGTACTCCGGGGCCAGTGCCATGGTCTACAGCCGCTGGCGGCGCAAGCTGCCGGCCTGGCTGCAGGTGCGCCCGGTCGAGCTGCCTGGGCGTGGTGCGCGCATGGCCGAGCCGCTGCAGACCGACATGCAAGCGCTGGCCCGGCAGTTGGCCAACGAGCAACGCCTGGCCGCCAACGCACCTTATGCCTTGCTCGGCCATAGCCTGGGCGCACTGCTGGCCTTCGAACTGGCCCACGAACTGCGCGCGCTGGGCTGTGCGCCGCCGCTGGCGCTGTTCGCCTGCGGCACTGCGGCGCCCACCCGGCGCGAAGACTACGACGGCCACAACTGGCGCGACGCCAAGACCGATGAACAGCTCAAGTGCGAACTGCGCGAGCTCAATGGCACACCGGAGGAAGTGCTGGCCAATGCCGAGCTGATGAGCCTGACCTTGCCGACCCTGCGCGCCGACTTCCTGCTTTGTGGGCGCTACCTCTACCGCCAGCGGCCGGCCCTGCAGTGCCCGCTGCATGTGTTCGGTGGCGAAGCGGACCGGGCCAGTGCAGAGCAACTGCAGGCCTGGCGTCAGGAAACCCTCGGCGCGTTCTCGCTGCAGATGTTCCCCGGTGGCCACTTCTTCATTCACGAACACGAAGACCGCGTGCTGGGTGCGCTGACGCAGGCCCTTGAAGCGCATCGGCTTTCTGCCTGATTGACGGCGCCGCCTGCCTGGGGGAGGCTAGGTCTTTTCCCAGGCAAGGGGCAGACAATGCTGATCGAACATCACAAGGCCACGCTGCTGGTCGTCGACATCCAGGAAAAGCTCATTGGCGCCATGAGCGACCCACAGGGCACCCGCGCCCGAGCGCGCTGGTTGCTCTCGGCCTGCAATGACCTGGAACTGCCGATCGTGATCTCCGAGCAGTATCCCAAAGGCCTGGGCCACACTTTGGCGGAACTCATCGCGGTGGCGCCGGCGGCCGAGGTGGTGGAAAAGACCCATTTCTCCTGCGTGGCCGCCGAGTGCCTGCCGGCCGGCCTGATGGCCCGTGAACAGGTGATCGTCTGCGGCATGGAAACCCACGTCTGCGTACTGCAAACCGTGTTCGGCCTGTTGGCCCTGGGCAAGCAGGTGTTCGTGGTCGAGGATGCCTGCGACAGCCGTACCCCGGCCAACAAGGCCGCGGGCCTTGCGCGCATGCGCCAGGCCGGCGCGCAGGTGGTGACCCGGGAAATGGTGCTGTTCGAGCTCATGGGCAGCGCCAGCCACCCGCATTTCCGCCATATCAGCAAGACCTACATGGTCGGTGAACAGCCCTGAACGGGCGGCTGCTGGCGGCAGGGCTGATGGCCCTGGCGCTGCTGCAGGGCTGCGCCGGGCGCCGCGAGGAAGAGCCTGAGGCCGACCCGGCCAAGGTGCGTGCCCAGCTGATGCGCCTGCTGCCGGCCCAGGCCAAGGACCGCGAAGGCTGGGCCAAGGATATCCAGGTGGCGTTCGAGGCCCAGCGCATCACACCGAGCAAAAGCAACCTGTGCGCGGTGCTGGCGGTGACCGAGCAGGAATCGACCTTCAACGCTGATCCGCAGGTACCCAACCTCGGTCGCATCGCCCGTGAAGAGATCGACCGCCGCGCGGCGCGCCTGCACATTCCCACGCTGCTGGTCGACGGTGCGCTGAAGACGCCCTCAGGCAATGGCCAGAGCTATCAGCAGCGCCTGCTGGCAGTACGCAGCGAGAAGCAGCTGAGCGCGCTGTACGACGAGTTCATCGCCCGCCTGCCGTTGGGCAAGACCTTGCTCGGCGGCTTGAACCCGGTGCACACCGGTGGGCCGATGCAGGTCAGCATCGAATTCGCGGAGAAACACGCCAAGGATTATCCCTACACCTACGACGGTACTATCCGTCAGGAAGTCTTCAGCCGCCGTGGGGGCATGTACTTCGGTATTGCTCATTTGCTCGGCTACCCGGCGCATTACGAGCGCCAGCTGTACCGCTTCGCCGATTTCAACGCGGGTTGGTACGCCAGCCGCAATGCCGCGTTCCAGGCAGCGTTGAGCAAGGTCACCGGGGTGGAGCTGGCGCTGGATGGCGACTTGATCGCCCCCGGTTCGATCATGCCCGGCAGCACTGAGCAGGCGGCGCGCAAGCTGGGGGTGAAGTTGGGGCTGCGCAACCCACAGATCCGCAGCCAGCTGGAGTTGGGCGACAGCCTGGCGTTCGAGGACAGCAAGCTGTACGGCGGGGTGTTTGCCCTGGCCGATGCGGCGGCGGGCAAGCCAGTGCCGCGGGCGGTGTTGCCGGGGATCGAGCTGAAGAGCCCGAAGATTACCCGCAAGCTGACCACCGCCTGGTTTGCCGGGCGGGTGGATGAGCGTTATGAGCGGTGCATGAACCGATAGTTTTTTCCTGTGCCGGCCTCTTCGCGGGTTTAACCGCGTAGAGGCCGGCACAGGCGAAATACGGTTTAGCTCCATGCCACGGCCACCTGGTCGTCAGAGGGCGTGATCCCGGCCAC
>NZ_JBDJMM010000044.1:0-43490 GCF_039673865.1 Pseudomonas sp. TWI628
GAACAGGCCGACACAGGTTAACCCAAGGTCCGCTCGATCCCGCCAACCAGCAGGCTCTCCATCAACCCCAGCCCCTGTTCCTCAGGCAAGCCCTTGAGCATCCCCGGCAACTGGTTGAGCAAGGTCGCCACGACATGCGCCGTCGCCACCAACGCCTCGCCCTGCAACCTCGCCCGTGGCGCAATCAGCCGCAGCAACCCCGCCTCGTAGCGCTTGCGCAGCAACCCCAGGCGCGCCTGCTGTTCCTCACTCAGGCAGCACAAATCTCGCTCAGCCAGGCGAAACTGCATGGGCCGCTCGGCATGCAGCTGCCAATGCGCGGTAATCAGGCAACCCATCGCCGATGCCCCACGGGCCATGGCCCGGCGCCCTTGTTCCAAGGTCGCCTGCAGTTCCTCGTACAGCTCCTCGATCAGGTCGAACAGCAGGTCCTGCTTGCTGGGAAAATGGTGATACAGCGAGCCGGCGGTCAGGCCCACATGCGCCGCCAGCTCGCGCATGCTGACCTGGCCAAAGCCCTTTTCGGCGAACAGCGCCATGGCCCGGTCGCGTCGCTCTTCGAAGTTGGCACAGCGCATCGCGGCATTGACCGGGGGCATGGCGTACGCTCCTCAGTAGGTGAAGAAGCCGCGGCCGCTCTTGCGGCCCAGCCAGCCGGCCGCGACCATTTCCTTGAGCAGCGGGGCAGGGCGGTATTTGCTGTCGTTGAAGCCTTCATGGAAGGCCTCCATGATCGCCAGCAGGGTATCCAGGCCGATCAGGTCGGCCAGGGCCAGCGGGCCGATCGGCTGGTTGCAGCCCAGGCGCATGCCGGTGTCGATGTCTTCGGCACTGGCCAGGCCTTCCTGGCGCACGAAGATCGCTTCGTTGATCATCGGCACCAGGATGCGGTTGACCACGAAGCCCGGGCGGTTGCCGGCGGTGATCGGCGTCTTGCCAAGCTTCTCGGTGACCACCAGCGCCTGGGCATAGGTGCTGTCGCTGGTCTGCAGGCCGCGAATGATCTCGACCAGGGCCATCATCGGCACCGGGTTGAAGAAGTGCACGCCGATGAAGCGCTCAGGGTGCTCGATGCTGGCGGCCAGCTGGGTCACCGACAGCGACGAGGTGTTGGTGGCGATCAGGCAGCCGGCGGCAACGTTGGCCGCCACCTGCTGCAGGATGCGCTGCTTGAGCTGCAGGTTCTCGGTGGCCGCCTCGATCACCAACTGCGCGCTGCTCAGCTGGGCGTAGTCGGTGCTGGTGCGGATACGGGCTTTCGCGGCCTCGGCGCGCTCGGCGTCGAGCGTACCCTTGCTCACCTGGCGCTCCAGGTTCTTGCGCAAGGTGGCCACGCCACGCTCCAGCGCGGCGTCGGAAACGTCCACCAGCAGGACCTGGTAGCCGGCCACCGCGCACACCTGGGCAATACCATTGCCCATGGTGCCGGCGCCGATCACGGCAATCTGTTCAATCGTCATGGTTCAGTTCCCTCAGACGCGCTCGAAGACCACGGCGATGCCCTGACCGCCGCCGATGCACATGGTGGCCAGCGCGTAGCGGCCCTGGATGCGTTGCAGTTCGTGGATGGCCTTGGTGGCGATGATCGCACCAGTGGCACCGACCGGGTGGCCGAGGGAGATGCCCGAGCCGTTCGGGTTGACCTTCTCCGGGTCGAAACCGAGCTCGCGGGCCACGGCGCAGGCCTGGGCGGCGAAGGCTTCGTTGGACTCGATCACGTCCAGGTCGGCGACGTTCAGGCCGGCCTTTTCCAGCACCTTGCGGGTCGCCGGGATCGGGCCCAGGCCCATCAGTTCCGGCTCGACACCGGCGTGGGCATAGGCCACCAGGCGCGCCAGCGGCTTCAGGCCCAGGCGGCGCACGGCGTCGCCGGTGGCCAGCACCAGGCCGGCGGCGCCATCGTTGATGCCGCTGGCGTTGCCAGCAGTGACGGTGCCGTCCTTCTTGAACACGGTCTTCATGCCGGCCAGCTGCTCGGCAGTGACATCGGCGCGCACATGCTCGTCGACGGCGAACTGCACGGTGCCTTTACGGGTTTTCAGCTCCAGCGGCACGATCTGGCTGTCGAAGCGGCCTTCGGCCTGGGCGCGGGCGGCGCGGCGCTGGCTGGTCAGGGCCAGTTCGTCCTGCATTTCGCGGCTGATGCCCTGCTGGGCGGCAACGTTCTCTGCGGTGATGCCCATGTGGAAATGTTCGAACGGGTCCTGCAATACGCCGACGGTGTAGTCGATGCCTTGCAGGTCACCCATGCGCGCGCCCCAGCGTGCCTGCGGCAACAGGTACGGGCCGCGGCTCATGGACTCGGCACCGGCGGCCAGGGCCACGTCGGCATCGCCCAGCTGCAGGCACTGGGCGGCCGAGACGATGGCCTGCAGGCCCGAACCGCACAGGCGGTTGACGTTGAAGGCCGGGGTTTCCTTGGGGATGCCGGCGTTCATCGCCGCTACCCGCGACAGGTAGGCGTCGCGTGGCTCGGTGGGGATGACGGTGGCCATCACCACATGGCCGATCTGGTCGGCGGCCACGCCGGCACGCTCGATGGCGGCGCGGGTCACGGCGGTGGCCAGGTCGGCCAGTGGCAGGTCCTTGAGGGAACCACCGAAACCACCGATGGCGGTACGGACGGCACTGACGACGTAGATTTCTGCGCTGCTCATAGAGGCTCCGATTGCGAAGGCATGGCGGGAGCGGGCCAGGCTCTGCGAGAATGGCCGGCGATCCCGAGGTGGGTTCGAGTCTAGGCAAAGGCTCTGTTGCAGCCTATGCCGGATCTGTTCAGTCAACCTGGCATTTTTTGCCACTCAGCATAGACAGCGAATTCCGCCATGCGCGATAGCGATTCGGTCGCGGTGTACTTTCTCAATGCCATGTTGCATGCCCTGCGTGGCCAGCCCGAAGTGCTGGAGGCACGGCTGCGAGGCGTGGGCATCGACCCGGCCTTGCTCGGTCAGGCCCAGGCGCGGGTACCGGCCAAGGCCTTTGCCCGTTTGTGGCTGGAAATGATCGAGTTGCTGGACGACGAGTTCTTCCGCCTCGACAGCCATGGCATGCCGCTGGGCAGCTTTGCCCTGATCTGCCGTGGCTTGATCCAGGAACCCAATCTGGAGAAGGCCCTGCGCCAGTGCATGAGCAGTTTCGCCCTGTTCCTGCGCGACCTGCGTGGCAGCCTTACGCTGCGCGGGGGGCGGGCGGTGATCAGCGTGCAGTCGACGATCGCCGACCCACTGACCCGGGTGTATGCCGAGGAAACCTACCTGGTGCTGATGATCGGCCTGCTGTGCTGGCTGGCCGGGCGGCGCATTGCCATCGACCGCACGGAGCTGGCAGTGGCGCGCCCGGCCCAGGACGATGACGCGCTGCTGTGGGGGCCGGACCTGCGCCTGGGCAGCGGGCGTACCGAAGTCGAGTTCGACAGTGCCTGGTTGCGCTTGCCGGTGGTGCAGGACCTGGCGGGGCTGAAGACCTTCCTGCGCAGCGCGCCCCAGGGCCTGGTGATCCGCTTTCGCAATCAGAATGGCCTGGTTGCCGAGGTCTATCGCCATTTGCGCGCACGCCGCTATGGGCAATGGCCGACCCTGGCGGCCATGGCTGAGCAGCAGGGGATCAGCGCCAGCACCTTCCGCCGCCAGCTGGAGCGCGAAGGGCGCTCCTACCAGCAGATCAAGGATGAAGTGCGCCGGGCGATGGCCTTCGAGCGATTGCGCGAAGGCACGCTGAGTATTGCCGAGATTGCCGAACAGGCTGGCTTTCAGGAGCCCAGCGCGTTTCACCGGGCGTTCAAGAAATGGACGGGGCAGAGCCCGGGCAGCTATCGGGCCAGGCTGGCCGGGCTAGCCAACCTCAATCCTGCAGGTCGGCCGCCAGCGCCTTGACCCGCGCCAGGTCACCCTCTGCGATTTTTGTCACCCGTGCCCCATACTCGGCATCGGCTTTGTACAGGAACGACAGGATGATGTGCTTGCTCTGCTCATCGGCAACAGCCAGCGACTGGCCAAAGCTGTTGACCAGGTCGCGCTGCTCGCTTTTCGAGTAAGCGCGGTAAAGGTCACCGGCCTGCTTGAAGTTCTGCTCGCGGGTGATGCCCTGTTGCTGGGTGGTGCCGCTCAAGGCAAGTTGACTGTAGCGTGCCGAATCGGTGGTGCTGCGCGGCTGCAGGCGGCTGGGCTGGTAGTTGACCATGTCGCGGGTGCGGTTGGGGTTGAGTGCGCCGTCCTGGTTGCCATTGTTGACGGCTGACCGCGGCTGGTTGATCGGCAGGCTGCCAGCGTTGGCGCCGACCCGGTACATCTGGGTGTCGGCATAGGAGAACAACCGACCCTGCAGCAAGCGGTCTTCGGAGGGCTCGATACCCTTGATCAGGTTGGACGGTGCCAGGGCGACCTGCTCGGTTTCCTGGAAGAAGTTGCCGACATTGCGCTTGAGTACCATCTGCCCGACCCGACGCTCGGGCACATCTGGCCAGACTTTGGTGGCGTCCAGCGGGTCGAAGTCGAAATCTGCCAGCTGTTCAGGGCGCAGTGTCTGGATGTAGAGATCCCACTTGGGATAGTCACCACGGGCAATGGCGCCGACCAGGTCCTCGGTCATGTGGCTGAAGCTTTTGCCCTGGATCTTCTCGACAGCCTTGGGGTCGAGGTTTTCCTGACCTTGCAGGCTCTTCCAGCGGAACTTCACGTAGGTAGGTTCACCTTTGGCGTTAACGAACTTGTAGGCGTGCACGCTGTTGCCATCCATGTGCCGATAGCTTTTGGGCGTGCCTTCGTTGGAGTACAGCAGGGTCAGGGTGCGCGTGGCCTCCGGCATGTGCGAGAACAGGTCGAAGCGCCGGGCATCGTTGCCCAGGTTGTTGCGAGGGTCGGGCTTGAAGGCGTGGACCATGTCCGGGAACTTGATGGCGTCGCGGATGAAGAACGTGGGGAAGTTGTTGCCGACCAGGTCCCAGTTGCCGGTAGTGGTGTAGAAGCGGGTGGCGAAGCCTCGCGGGTCGCGCAAGGTTTCTGGCGAGTGCAGGCCATGCACGACCGACGAGAAGCGCACGAAAACCGGGGTCTTTTCGCCGGGGGTGAACAGCGGCGCCGAGGTGAGTGCGGACAGGTCTTCGGATGCGGTGAACTCGCCATGGGCGCCAGTGCCGCGGGCGTGCACAACGCGTTCGGGGATGCGTTCGCGGTCGAAGCGTTGAAGCTTCTGGATCAGCTGTACATCTTGCAGCAGGGTCGGGCCAGTGTCCCCGGCTGTCTGGGAGTGCTGGTTGTCGCCGACGGCCGCGCCGTTGTCGCGGGTCAGGGGCATGGCCAGCAACGCAGGGCTGGCAAGAACGGTTGCGCACAGCAGTGTCAACGCAGGGCAGTTGGGGCGGGTCAGATGCATGGCAGCGGCACTCACTTGATCAAGGGAGTGCCGATGCTAGTCATGCTGCAAGCACCTCACAGTAAGGCTGTTCGGCTCATGCTGTATGACAATTCACTGCTCTTACTCAGTGGATGGTCACTGGGTGAGGGTGACCTGGGTCGAGCCCTTCAATAACCGTCGTCGTTCAGGGCTAGGCTCTGACGCAGCTGTTCGATCATCGACATGCGCAGCGTTTCTGGAGCCTTGACCCGGATCGAGCCGGCTTGGGATAGCAGCCAGCCCATCAGCGCACGGCTGTCCTCAACCGTGGCCGCGAGCATCGCGCCGCCGTTGTCGTGAGGGGCCAGGCGCATGTCCTCGGACAGCGGCTGGTCTACCAGGCGGCGGGCGAGACCATCGTCGACCCAGGCCTGCAGTTCGATCTGTTGCGAGGGGGTGAGTACATCTGGCTGCAACTGCTGGGCCGCATCCAGGCTCAGGCCCGGCTGCCAGTACCAGCCGTACGGCATGCCCTTGCTGTTGCAGTGCAATGGGAACAGTGTTGCCAGCTCGTTAAGGTCACGCTCGACGGTACGCTTGCTGGTCTGGTGGCCGGCCTTGGCCAATGCGGCCTGCAACTGGGTGGAGCTCATCCCGGGATGGCGATCGGGCAGCAACTTCAGCAACTGCCATTGTCGGGCGATGGTGTGGCGGGTCGGGTGGCTGGGCACGAGAGCTTCATCCTTGAAGGCCGGGTACGGGGCGTACCTGAGTGATGGCATATGGCTATTGCGATAGCATACTCCTTCAGCAGATGGGATCCAAGTTTCGCGGGATCGACGGTTGTTGTGGGGTAGTGTAGGAGGGGACCGTTTCAAGGCTGGCAGATGCCAGCCGCAGCATCTTCAGCGCCTATGAACTCAAGCCAGGTACCCCAAAAAACAACTCAATCCAGGCGAATAACCCATTTACCGCCGAGGCTGCCATCTTTCAACGCCCGTAGCGCCTCGGGCAGTGCGAAAGCATAGCCGGGCGGCTTTGCGGCGCATTGCCGGCTTGCAGGCAATGCGCTTGCGCAGTTGCGGGTTGTTTGTATCCTATATATGGACCAAAATATGGTCCTCTATAAAGGGTGGAAAAAATGCAGAACATCTTCGCTAACGTGGCCGTAAGCGTGTCGGAGCTGAAAAAGAACCCGTCGGCCGTGATGACCGGCGCAGCGGGCATGCCCGTCGCTGTGCTCAATCACAACCGAGTGATGGGTTACATGGTGCCGGCCGAATTGTACGAAGCCATGATGGAGCGCCTGGAAGATCTTGAACTGAGCGAGCTGGCCAAATCGAGGTTGGGCGAAAAGGGCGTACCGGTATCTCTGGATGACCTATAAGCTCGAATTCCTGCCATCCGCGCTGAAAGAGTGGGGCAAGATTGGCCACACCGTGCGCGAGCAGATCAAGAAGAAGCTTGGCGAACGCCTGCAGTCACCCAAGGTCCAGGCCGATGCACTGCGCGACATGCCGAACCACTACAAGATCAAGCTCAAGGCTTCAGGGTATCGCCTGGTCTATCGAGTCGAGGATGAGCGAATCGTCGTAGTGGTGGTTTCGGTTGGCAAGCGTGAACGTGGAGAAGTCTATCGCGCGGCTCAAAAGCGTTAGGCCAAGCTCTGCTGCAACGCCTCGATAAACACCTCTTCCGCGCGACTCAACCGCTGTTCCCTGTTCCACAACAGGTGAATATCCACATCGGCAATCCCTTCCTGCGGCGGCAGCTTCCACAGCAACCCTGCCGCCACATCCGGCGCCACCACATGCTCGGGCAGGCAGCCGATGCCGAACCCGGCAATCACCAGCCGGCGTACCTCTTCCAAGCTCGGCGATGACGCCACGATCCGCCCGGAAAACCCTTGCTGGTCGCGGAAGATGGTCAGCGGCGACAGCATGCCGCCAATCTGGTCGCTGGTGAAACTGACGAAATTCTCCCGCTGCAGATCGCCCTCGGCCTGGCCGAACAGGGCGTGGTGCTTGCCGCAGAAAAACGCATAACGCTGGCGCAGGAACAGCCGTTGCTCCAGGCGTGGCTGCGGCCGGCGATTGAGGCTCAGGCCCGCCGTGGCGGTCTTTTCCTGCAAGGCGGCGACGATGTCCGAGCTGCGCATCACGTCGATTTCCAGGTCCACCCGCGGGTGCTGGTGGTGGAAGTCCGCCAGAAAGTCATCAAAGCGCTCGCTGACGATGCGGCTGATCATCAGCAAGCGTACCTTGCCCACCAGTTCATCCGCCGGTTGCTCCAGCAGGCCGCCGATCTGGGACATTTGCCCATACACCTCGCCAGCCAACTGAAACAGCTGCTCGCCCATGTCGGTGAGCACGAAGCGTGGCCCGCGGCGGGCGATCAGTTGGCGGCCGAGCTGTTCCTCCAGGCGTTTGAGCGCCTGGCTCACGGCCGGTTGGGTCAGGTGCAGGCGCGCGGCGGCGCGGCTGATGGACAACTCCTGGCCGATCACCCGGAAGGTGCGCAGCAGGTTCCAGTCGAGGCGGTCGTTGAGCAGGCGGTCGGACATGGCAGGCTCGATGATAAGCAGGGCTAATAGTGCGAATAATAAATAGAAAATTGACTAATCATAGCCCCGGGACGATAAATCGCAGTCAGAGCGCCACCAGAGCGCCACCGTGACCCCCCTCAACTCCTGCCAGAAAAACAAGCAAAGGAGCCCCCCATGAAGCCCACCGCTTCGCCCCAGCCGCGCCGCGCTGCCGCCGCCGCGTTCATCGGCACCATGATCGAGTGGTACGACTTCTACATCTACGCCACCGCCGCCGCCTTGGTGTTCGGCGCGTTGTTCTTCCCCTCCGACGACAGCTTGTTCAGCACCATGGCCGCGTTCGGCACCTTCGCCGTGGGCTTTTTCGCCCGGCCGCTGGGTGGCATCGTCTTTGGCCATGTAGGCGACCGCATCGGGCGCAAGAAGTCGCTGGTCATCACCTTGTTGATGATGGGCATCGTCACCGTCTGCATCGGCCTGTTGCCGACCTACGCGCAGATCGGCGCCGCCGCACCGGTGCTGCTGATCATCCTGCGGGTGATCCAGGGCATCGCCGTGGGTGGCGAGTGGGGCGGCGCGGTGCTGATGGCCGGTGAACATGCGCCCAGGGGCCGGCGCAATTTCTTCGCCTCGTTCGCCCAGCTGGGCAGCCCGGCGGGCCTGATCCTGTCACTGCTGGCCTTTGGTGCGGTGACTCGCTTGCCCGAGGAAGACCTGATGAGCTGGGGCTGGCGCGTGCCGTTCCTGGCCAGCGCGCTGTTGCTGCTGGTGGGGCTGGCGATTCGCCTGGGGGTCAACGAGTCACCCGAATTCATCGCCAGCCGCGAGCAGGCGGCGAGGGCTCAGCGCAAGGAGCAGGCACCGGTACTGGAAGTGCTGCGCACCGCCTGGCGCCCGCTGCTGCTGTGCATCGGCGCCAACACCCTGGGCATTGCCGGGGTCTATTTCACCAACACCTTCATGATCAGCTACACCACCCAGCAACTGCACCTGGAGCGCTCGCTGATCCTCGAATGCCTGTTCTTCGTGGCGGTCATCCAGTTCTGCGTACAGCCGCTGGCCGCCTGGTTATCGGAAAAGCTCGGCGCCACCCGCTTCCTGGCTTTGGTCGCGCTGCTGGCAATGGCTTCGCCGTACCCGATGTTCGTGCTGGTCAGCTCCGGCCAAGGCCCGCTGATCGTGCTCGGCATCGCCCTGGCGGCGGCCTGCATGGCTTCGTTCTACGCGGTAATCGCTGGCTACGTCAGCGGCATGTTCGAAACCCGCGTGCGTTACACCGCGATCTCCTTGGCCTACCAGGTGTGCGGTGCCATCGCGGGCGGCCTGACGCCGCTGATCGGCACCTGGCTGGCCCACAGCTTCACGGGCCAATGGTGGCCGATGGCGGTGTTCTACACCCTGATCGCCACTATTTCGCTGGCCTGCGTGCTCGCCCTGGCGCGCCAGTACGCCCGTAGCCAGCGCCTGGAACTGGCCTGATCGATCTACCTGACTCTGGAGTACCCGCACATGTTGAAAAGCAATGGCGAGCGCCTGTGGGCGAGCCTGATGGCCATGGCCGAAATCGGCGCCACCGCCCGCGGCGGCAGCTGCCGCCTGGCCCTGAGCGACGAGGACAAGGCTGGCCGCGCACTGTTCAGCCACTGGTGTCGCGAGGCCGGCCTGACGCTTAGCGTAGATGCCATCGGCAACCTGTTCGCCCGCCGCGCCGGCAGCGATCCGCACGCGGCCCCGGTGATGATGGGTAGCCACCTCGATACTCAGCCCGAAGGCGGCCGCTTCGATGGCGTCTATGGCGTGCTGGCCGGCCTTGAGGTGGTGCGCCGCCTCAACGACCTGAACATTCAGACCCGCAAGCCGCTGGAAATCGCCGTGTGGACCAACGAGGAGGGTGCTCGCTTCACCCCGGCCATGTTCGGTTCGGCGGTGTTCACCGGCAGCCTTGCGCTGGAGCAGGCCCTGGCCATCCGTGATGCGCAAGGCATCAGTGTTGCCGATGAGTTGCAGCGCACCGGCTACGCAGGTCAGCGCCCATTGGGTGGCAAGGTCGATGCCTATTTCGAGGCCCACATCGAGCAAGGCCCGATCCTCGAAGACAACGCCAAGGCCATCGGCGTGGTCAGCGGTGGTCAGGCCATCCGTTGGCTGGATGTGACCGTCGAGGGCATGGCTGCCCACGCCGGCACCACGCCGATGCCGCTGCGCAAGGACGCCCTGTATGGCGCCGCGCGGATGATCCAGGCGGTCGAACAACTGGCCGCCGACTTCGCCCCGCAAGGCCTGACCACCGTTGGCGAACTGTCGATCGCTAAATCCTCGCGCAACACCATTCCTGGGGTGCTGCGCTTCACCGTCGATCTACGCCACCATCGCGACGAAGCCATCGAAGCCATGGAGCGCGACCTGACCCTGAAGCTGCAGGCCATCGCCAACCAGCGCGGCCTGCAGGTGCGCATAGAGCGCCACTGGGTCAGCCCGGCCACGCCGTTCGATGCCGACTGTGTAGCTGCCGTGCAGCAAGCGGTAGACGGCCTCGGCTATGCCCAGCAGTCCATTGTCAGCGGCGCTGGTCACGACGCCATCCTGCTGGCCCGCTACTGCCCGACGGCCATGGTGTTTATCCCCTGCGTCGGCGGCCTTAGCCATAACGAAGCCGAAGACGTGTTGCCCGAGGATGCCCGCCAGGGCGTCGACGTACTGCTCAACGCCGTGCTGGCCCGCGCCGGCCAAGCCGAACAAGGAGACGCCTGATGCGTTGCTACTTCCATCCCGAACAGCTGCTGCACCACCCGCGCAGCTACTACTCGCGCGGCGCCATGCGCACCCCGCAGGAAGTCCCCGAACGTGCCCAGCGCCTGCTGCTGGCTGCCAAGGACCTGGGCTTCGACATCCGCCAGCCCGACGATGCCGGCCTGGCGCCGCTCAAGGCCGTGCATGGCGAGGCCTACCTGGCGTTCCTGGAGGAGGCCCATGCGCGCTGGAAGGAAGTGCCCGAAGACTGGGGCGACGAGGTGATGTCGAACATCTTCGTCCGTGAGCCCAATGCCTTGCGTGGCATCCTCGCCCAGGCCGGGCGCTACCTGGCTGACGGCAGCTGCCCGGTGGGCGAGCACACCTGGCGCTCGGCCTACTGGTCGGCGCAGAGTGCAGTGGCCGGGGCCCAGGCCATTCTCGATGGTGAGTCAGCTGCCTATGCGCTGTGCCGGCCACCGGGGCACCATGCGCGGTTCGATGCGGCCGGTGGGTTCTGCTACATCAATAATGCTGCCGTGGCGGCGCAGGCCCTGCGCAACCGTTACAGCCGGGTGGCGATTCTCGATACCGACATGCACCACGGGCAGGGGATTCAGGAGATTTTCTACGAGCGCAATGATGTGCTGTACGTGTCGACCCATGGTGACCCGACCAACTTCTACCCTGGGGTGGCCGGGTTCGAGGACGAGCGCGGCAGTGGTGCCGGGGAGGGGTACAACCTCAATCTGCCGATGGCCCATGGGGCCAGCGAGGCGGACTTCATGGGGCAGCTTGAGATTGCCCTGGATGCGCTGAAGGACTTTCGCGCCGAGGTGCTGGTGCTGTCGCTCGGGTTCGATATCTACGAGCTGGATCCGCAGAGCAAGGTGGCGGTGACGACGGAAGGATTTGCTGCGTTGGGTGAGCGGATTCGGGCGTTGTGCTTGCCGTGCCTGATTGTCCAGGAGGGGGGGTATCACCTGGAGAGCCTGGAGGCGAATGCGCAGGCGTTTTTTGCGAGCCAGGTTGACTGGCGGTAGGCGACACAATCCCTACAACCCACCCCGGCGCACATGCTTCACCAGCACCTTTTCCAACAATTCCCACATCGCCGGATCGGTACTGAACGCCACATTGAACCGCATCCAGCCGGTGGCCTTGGCATCGACCATGAACAACTGCCCAGGCCCGAGCATGATGCCTTTCTCCAAGGCATCATCCAGCAACGCCGCGCTGTCCGGAATCGCCGGGTGACGGGTCCAGATATACATCCCTTCATCCGATTCGGTGAACAGTTCAAAGCCCAATCGATGCAGATGCCGGCCAACTTCCTGATGCGCCTCGGCCAAACGCTGGCGCAGGCGCTTGAGGTGCTTGCGCCAGCGCCCGTCAATGATCGCGGCATACACGACCCGCTCCATCACCTGCGAAGTGGTCAGGCCCGAGCGCATCTTCAGGTGCAGCAACTTCTGCGACAGCTGCGGGTTGGCCAGTAAATAGCCGACCCGCACGTTGGGCGAGATGCTCTTCGAATAGCTGCCCACGTACACCACCTGCTGCAGGTGGTCGAGGCTGGCCAGGCACGGCTGCGGCTCGGCGACCATGTCGGCGTACAGGTTGTTCTCCACCAGACGGAAGCCATGCTGGCTGGCCAGTTGCAGCAGACGGTGCAGTTGCGCCAGCGGGGTGCGTGAACAGGTCGGGCTGTGCAGGTGCGGCTGGGTGAAGAACGCGGTAGGGCGGTGGTGTGCCAGCAAGTGTTCGAGATGATTGAGGTCGTAACCGTTTGGCGTACGTGGCACGCCGATCAAGGTCGCGCCCTGGGTGCGCAGGATACTCATCAGGTTGGGGTAGCCGGGGTCGTCCACCAGCACCACATCACCCGGGCGTACCAAGGTCCGCACGGCCAGGTCCAATGCCTGGCTGGCGCCGTGGGTCAGCATCAGTTGCGCCGGATTGCAGACGATCGACAGTTCCTGCTGCAGGTTCTGCGCGGTGAGTGCGCGCAGCTCCGGCAAGCCCATCGGGTCGCCGTAGCCAGACAACTCCAGCGGGCTGCCAGCGACCTGGCGCAAGCCACGGCGCAGGCCTTCTTCATACATCCAGTCGTTGGGCAGCCAGCCGCAGCCGGGCTTGAACGGCAGTTGGCGGATCTCGAAGATCTGCTGCAGGTACCACTCCGAATTGAACGTCGGGCGGCCGGTCTCGGCCTCACTGTTCTGGCTTTCAAGCAGCTCGTTCGCCGCACGATTGACGAAGAACCCCGCATTGCCCTTGCTCACCAGCAGCCCTTGGGCGACCAGGCGGTCATACGCCTCGACCACGGTGAAGGTGCTCACCGAATAACTCGCGGCGAAGGCGCGGATCGACGGGACCTTGGCGCCGGGCTTGAGGGTCTGGTTATCGATCAGCTCGCGCAGGCCGTCAATGATCTGGTTGACCAGCGGCGTGGAAGAGTCTGGATGTAATTCGAACATTCGGGGCCTTCAGGAGTGCGTAACGCCAAGCGCCAGCGGGGTGTATTGCATCGGCGGCCTGTACAGTGCAGTGCGAGATTCATGCCACTGTGCATGGCTCTCTACGTCGGACATTTTTACATTAGGTGTCAGATATCGCCACATAAAGCATGTTCAGTTCGCCCGAGGTGCCAACCCTGGGGCGCGTCAGCAGGCCGCCACGGAAGGCCTGCGTGTGTTTGCGCACACCATCCTGCCCGCATTAGCACTGATGTACAGGTGAAACCGAGAGCCATCGGGGTTTCACAGTTTTCCTTGGATAAAAAGAAGCACGGGGTACACAACTGATGGACGCAACATCCACAACAACCACCGCGAAAAGCGGGCACGAGAGCAAACTCAGTGCCTCGCTCAAGTCGCGCCACCTGACGATGATGTCGATCGCCGGGGTTATCGGCGGCGCCTTGTTCGTCGGTTCCGGCAGCGTGATCCACAGCGCCGGCCCGGCCGCAGTGCTGGCCTACCTGGCCGGCGGCATCCTGGTGGTGCTGATCATGCGCATGCTCGGTGAAATGGCGACTTCCTCGCCTGACACCGGCTCGTTCTCCACCTACGCCGACCGCGCGATCGGCCGCTGGGCCGGTTTCACCATCGGCTGGCTGTACTGGTGGTACTGGGTCATCCTGATGGCCTGGGAAGCCTATGTGGCGGGCAAGATCCTGCACGGTTTCTTCCCCGACGTGAGCGTCAACGTGTTCGTGCTGGCCACGACCCTGCTGCTGATCACCGTCAACTTCTTCAACGTCAAGCACTACGGTGAGTTCGAATTCTGGTTCGCGCTGATCAAGGTGGTGGCGATCGTCTGCTTCCTGGTGGTGTGTACCGCCGCCGTGATGAACATCTGGCAGTTCGGTGAAGTGCGTGGCATCACCCACCTGACCGCCGAAGGCTTCATGCCCAACGGCATCACCACGGTCATAGGTGCCTTGCTCGGGGTGATGTTCGCCTTCCTCGGCGCCGAAATCGTCACCATCGCCGCTTCCGAAGCCAAGGACCCGGCCACCCAGATCGTCAAGGCCACCAACTCGGTGGTATGGCGTGTGTGCCTGTTCTACGTCGGCTCGATCTTCCTGATCGTCTGCCTGGTACCGTGGAACGATCCGCAACTGGGTGTTTCCGGCTATGGCGCGTACCGCCGTACCCTGGAGCTGCTGGGCGTGCCGCACGCCGAGCTGCTGATGAACTTCGTGGTGCTGACCTCGGTGAGCAGCTGCCTGATCTCCGGTCACTACACCGCTTCACGCATGCTGTTCTCCCTGGCTCAGCGTGGCGACGCGCCGTCGTTCTTCAAGATCACCCGCGCCGGCACTGGCGTACCGGTGTACGCGATCATCGGCTCCTGCGCCGTGGCCGTGGTCTGCGCGTTGATCAACTTCAGCGAGACCCTGCGCCCGAAAGACGTGCTGGAAACCCTGATGAACACCACGGGCATGATCGCCCTGCTGGTGTACCTGGTGATTGCCTTCTCGCAGCTGCGCATGCGCCGCAAGCTGATTGCCGAAGGCAAGGAAGTGCGCCTGCAGATGTGGCTGTTCCCGTGGCTGACCTACCTGGTGATCGGCTTCATCATTGCCGCGCTGGTGACCATGGCCTTCATGCCTGACTACCAGATCCTGGTGATCTCCACCGGCATCGCCGCGGCGGTCGTAGTGGCCATGGGCGTGGTGCACCAGATCCGCTCTGGCAAGCAGCAGCACTAAGCGTCACTTGTTGTTGGAAACGGCCGGCTCCCTTTGGGACCCGGCCGTTTCGCGTTGTTGGGCGTGGTGTTTTTCCTCGGGCATGTGAAACCGCTGGTTCATCCAGGGGGAGCCGAGCAGGGCGGCGGCTGCGATGAGCGCCAGAATGGCCAGGGCCAGGGATATTTTCATGGGCATGCGCATGAAAGGAGTGACTTCAAGCATAGGACGACAGTTCAAGCGCATGCGCTTCGGTACATGGCGTATGCTCACTGCATCGTCCGCCATAAGGAGCCGCCCATGGCCTGGTCCGCCACCCAGTATTCCCTCTTCGAAGACGAACGCACCCGCGCCGTGCGAGACCTGTTGGCCGCCGTGCCGCCACGGCCGGTGCGCCATGCCACCGACCTGGGCTGTGGCCCCGGCAACTCGACCGAAGTACTGCTGCAGCGTTGCCCGGATGCTCAGGTCACGGCGCTGGACAGCGACAAGGACATGATCGACAAGGCCCGCGAGCGCAAGCGCCTGCACATTCCGCGGGTGCGCTGCGAAATTGCCGATATCAGCGACTGGTCCGCCCCCGAACCGCAAGACCTGATCCTGGCCAATGCCTCGCTGCAATGGGTGCCCGACCACGGCTCGCTGTACCCGCACCTGGTGCGCCAGCTGAGCGAGGGCGGCAGCCTGGCGGTGCAGACCCCGGACAACCTCGACGAGCCCGCTCACCGGCAACTGCGCAAGATTGCCAGTGAAGGCCCGTGGGCGGAGAAATTCGCTGACTTCCACTTGCCGCCCCGGCACAACGCGGCGTTCTACTACGACCTGCTCAGCCCCCTGTGCGCGCGGGTGGACGTGTGGCGCACCACCTATCACCACCCATTGGCCGGCGGCGCCGAGGCGGTGGTGGAATGGTTCAAGGGGTCGGCGCTGCGGCCTTACCTTGCCAAGCTGGACGAAGAGGAACAGGCAAGCTTCCTGCAGATGTACCTGCAGGCCATGCAGCATGACTATCCGCCCGCCACCGATGGCAAGGTGCTGCTGCCGTTCCCGCGGCTGTTCGTGGTCGCGACCCGTTAGGCCCGAGGCCGGATGATGTAGCGGCCGGTACTGGCGCTACAACGCTTCCTGAACCATCTGCAGGAAGGTCGCCACCACACGGCGGCTTCTTTGCTCGCTCAGGCACACCAGGGTTTCGGTCAGGTGCCGCTGGCAATCGATGATCGGCAGCGCACACACCCGTGCATCGGCGCCAAACTCGGCCGCCGACACCACCCCCACGCCAATTCCCACCACCACCGCCTCGCGCGCAGCTTCGCGGCCTTCCACCTGGATCGCCGGGCGAATCCGCAAGCCTGCGCGCTGCATCTCTTCCTCCAGCGTCTGCCGCGTTACCGAACCCGGCTCGCGCAGCACCAGCGGTGTGTCGTCCAGGTCCGCCAGGTTGATCGAGCCGCGGCTGGCCCATGGGTGGTTGTGCGAGACGAACGCCACCATCGGGTCGCGGCGCAGCGGCACGCAGTACAGCCGCTCGTCATCGACATCGCGCCCGAGCAGCGCCAGGTCGGCCTGGTAGCTGAACAGCCTTGCCAGCGATTCATCGGTGTTGCCGGTCTCGACCTTGACCTGGATGCCCGGGTAGCGCTGGCAGAAGCGGGCGATCTGCGGCAGTACGTGCACCGGCGCATCCACCGCCAGCACCAGGCTGCCGGTGTGCAGGGCGCGTGAATCCTGCAACAGGTCATGCGCCTCGGCCTCGCAGGCGAACAGGCGCTGGCTGATGCCCAGCAGGCGCTCACCGAGGTCGGTCAGTTGCACCGAGCGCTTGTTGCGGTGGAACAGCAGCACGCCGAAGCGCTCTTCGAGCTTGCGCACCTGGTCGGACACCGCCGGCTGGGTCAGAAACAGCTTTTGCGCCGCACGGGTGAAGCTGCCGTGCACGGCCACTGCATGGAAGGCCTTGAGTTGAGCGTGGGATACCGACATGCCGACTCCAGTAACAAGCTGAGCTTATGTGTGAAATACGATAAATCGATTTTCTTTATCAGTCAGCAACTGTTTCCATACGTTTCAACCCGAGGCCACCGCCACAAGCAGCGGCCGGGCCATGGCCCGCACAGCGGTGCCATCTGACCAGATGACGAGCCTTCGTCATGCAGTGCGCAACACAACAACAAGACAGGCGTTTCTTAACAATCTGCCGGCACACTTGAGCAAGAGGTCAGAGTCAATGAATCAGTCACTAGCCGCGTTGAAACGCTGGCGCATCCAGATTTTCGCGATCACCTGGCTGGCCTACGCCGCCTTCTACTTCACCCGCAAAGCCTTCTCGGTGGCCAAGCTCGGCATCGCTGAAGACCCGACGTTCATGCTCGACAAGGCCGCCATGGCCAACCTCGACGCGATCTACCTGGCTGCCTATGCCGTGGGCCAGTTCACCTGGGGCATGCTTGCCGACCGTTTCGGCCCGCGCGTGGTGGTGCTGGGCGGCCTGCTGATCTCGGCAGCGGCCGCCGTGGTGATGGGCAGTTACGCGACCTTCCCGATCTTCGCCACCTGCATGCTGATCCAGGGCCTGGCGCAATCCACCGGCTGGGCCGGGCTGTGCAAGAACATCGGCAGCTTCTTCCCGGCTGCGCAGCGCGGGCGGGTGCTGGGGCTGTGGAGTTCGTGCTACGCCTTCGGTGGCCTGGTCGCTTCACCGTTCGCCGGCTGGTGGGCCTATACCCTGGTCGGCACCTGGCATGCGGCGTTCTTCTCCAGCGCTGCGGTGGTGGCCGGCGTGGCCGTGCTGTTCTTCTTCCTGCAGCGCAACAAGCCGGAAGACGTCGGCCTGGCAGCGGTCGAACCGGAGCCGCAGAGCATGGCCCCGGCTGGCAACCTGTGCAGCGTGTGGGCGCCACTGCGCGAGATCCTGCGCAACCGCACGGTGCTGACCCTGGGCCTGGCCTACTTTCTGTTGAAGCCGGCGCGCTATGCCATCCTGCTGTGGGGCCCGGTGATCGTCTTCGAGCAGATGCCATCGGTCGGCAAGGTCGGCGCGGCGATCATTCCCACTGCCTTCGAACTGGCCGGGCTGCTCGGCCCGATCATCATCGGCCTGGCTTCGGACAAGCTGTTCGGCGCCCGGCGCATGCCGGCCTGCGTGATCAGCCTGGTGCTGCTGACGCTGACCCTGGCAGCGTTCATGGCGGCCATGCACAGCGGCAGCATCGTGATGGTGGTGGCCTTGCTGTTCGTCATGGGCCTGACCCTGTATGGGCCGGACTCGATGATCAGCGGTGCGGCGGCCATCGACTTCGGCACGGCCAAGGCCGGCGCCACGGCGGCAGGCTTCGTCAACGGTTGCGGCTCGGTGGGCGCGGTGCTCGGCGGCCTGCTGCCGGGCTACTTCGACAGCGTCACGGTGTTCATCGTGTTTGCCGGCTGCGCGCTGTTCTCGGCCCTGGTGTTGTTGCCGCACTGGAACAGCCGCCCGGCCAGCACGCCCCAGGCCAATGACGTGGCGCCCAACACCAGCATGGCGATCAAACCACTACGCACCTGAAGGTAAGCGGGCAAGGCGACAAACCGTGAGATTACTTGTCGATCCACTGCCCGAGGGCGTATAAACTGCACCCACTTTTGGCCGGTCGCTTCCTGAACCGGCCGTTGAAACAAAGAGAGTCGACATGGGCGCACAGTGGAAAGCCAAACATAGAGAAACAGCTGCCAATGCCAAGGGCAAGATCATGGGCAAGCTGGCCAAGGAAATCCAGATCGCTGCCAAGTCTGGCGCCGACCCGGATATGAACCCGCGCCTGCGCCTGGCCATCGTTCAGGCCAAGAAAGCCTCGATGACCCGCGAGACCCTGGAGCGTGCGATCAAGAAAGGCGCCGGCCTGGACGGCGACGCCGTGCAGTACCATGCCGTCAGCTATGAAGGCTTCGCTCCGCACCAGGTGCCACTGATCGTCGAGTGCCTGACCGACAACGTCAACCGCACCGTGGCGCAGATCCGCGTGCTGTTCCGCAAGGGCCAGCTAGGCGCCAGCGGCTCGGTGGCGTGGGACTTCAACCACGTCGGCCTGATCGAAGCCACCCCGGAAGGCGATGCCGACCCGGAAATGGCCGCCATCGAAGCCGGCGCGCAAGAGTTCGAGGAAGGTGAAGAAGAAGGTTCGACCTTGTTCATCACTGACACCACCGACCTGGATGCTGTGCAGAAGGCGCTGCCTGAGCATGGTTTCACCGTGACTTCGGCGAAGATCGGTTATACCCCGAAGAATCCGGTGAGCGCGGCCAGCCTGAGTGCTGAAGCGCTGGCTGAGGTTGAAGCGTTCCTTGAGGCGATCGATGAGAACGATGACGTGCAGAACGTCTACGTGGGCCTGACCGCCTAAAAAGCTGGGGCCGCTTTGCGGCCCATTCGCGGGTAAACCCGCTCCTGCATGCCCTGTAGGGGCGGGTTTCCCCGCGAATGGGCCTGTAAAACCACGCAAGGGAGCCTGCATGAACCCGACTTTCGCCTCCCTCAGCCTCGCCCACCTGCGCACCCTCGACTGCCTCCTGCAGCTGAAGAACCTCAGCCACGCTGCCGACCGCCTGGGTGTCAGCCAATCGGCCCTGAGCCGCCAGCTGGCCCACCTGCGCGAAGCTTTCGACGACCCGTTGCTGGTACGCCAAGGCCGCGGTTATGTGCTCAGCGAGCATGCCGAAGCCCTGGCCGAACCCCTGCGTCAGGTCCTCGAAGAGCTCCAGGCCCTGCGCCAACCCGCTGCCTTCGACCCGGCCCGCTGCGAGCGGCGCTTCTGCCTGGCCGCCTCCGACTATGTAGCCGAGCACATGCTGCCGTTGCTGGTGGCTGCCTTGGAACAGGAAGCCCCGGGCGTGTCCATCGACTACCGCACCTGGCAGGCCGGGCAATACACCTTGCTCGCCAGCGGCGAGATCGACCTGGCCACCACCTTGTTCGACGAGTCGCCGCCCAACCTGCATGGGCGTTTGCTAGGCGAAGACCGCGCGGTGTGCCTGATGCGCCAGGATCACCCGCTGACCGCGCTGGACGCGCTTGGCCAGGACGATTACCTGGCCTGCAAGCACGTGCGCATTTCCGGTGGCGGCGACAAGGACAGCTTCATCGACCGCCACCTGCGCGCCCAGGGTTTGCAGCGGCGCATCAGCCTGGAAGTACCGTTTTTCTCGGCCACCGTGCAGGTAATCGGCAACAGCCAGGCGCTGGCCACGGTACCCGAGCACATCGCCCGCCAGTTGTGCCGCCTGCACGGGCTGGCGTGGCGGCCGTTGGGGTTTGTCGAGCATACCCAGCGCTATTGGGTGGTGTGGCATCAGCGTTTGCAGGCCTCGGCCGAGCACCGCTGGTTGCGCAACCGGGTGTTCGAGCTGTGGCGCCAGTCACAGTTCGGCGTGCAGGGCGGGGTTGCGGATTTGCCATAGCAGGTATGCGCGCAGCGGGGTTATTCGCGGGGGCGCAGGCGCCTAGACTGGGGGCACTGGACAATCCTCAGGAGCGCGCGCGTGACCCCAGAACAATTCCGCCAGTACGGCCACCAGCTGATCGACCTGATCGCCGACTACCGCCAATCCGTCGGCGAACGCCCGGTCATGGCCCAAGTCCAGCCCGGCTACCTCAAGGCCCAGCTGCCACAAGGCGCCCCACAGCAGGGCGAGTCGTTCGAGGCGATCCTCGACGACGTCAACCAACTGGTCATGCCTGGCCTGTCGCACTGGCAGCACCCGGATTTCTACGGCTACTTCCCGTCCAACGGCACCCTGTCGTCGGTGCTCGGCGATTTCCTCAGCACCGGCCTCGGTGTGCTCGGCCTGTCGTGGCAATCCAGCCCGGCGTTGAGCGAGCTGGAGGAAACCACCCTCGACTGGCTGCGCCAGCTGCTCGGCCTGTCGGCCCAGTGGAGCGGGGTGATCCAGGACACCGCATCCACCAGCACACTGGTGGCGCTGATCAGCGCCCGTGAGCGGGCCGCCGACTATGCGCTGGTGCGCGGCGGCCTGCAGGCCGAGGCCAAGCCGCTGATCATCTATGTCAGTGCCCATGCCCACAGCTCGGTGGACAAGGCTGCACTGCTGGCCGGCTTTGGCCGTGCCAACATTCGCCTGATCGCCACCGACGACAAGTTCGCCATGCGCCCGCAGGCGCTGCAGGCTGCCATCGAGCAAGACCTCGCCGCCGGCAACCAGCCATGCGCTGTGGTCGCCACCACCGGTACCACCACCACCACCGCCCTTGACCCGCTGCGCCCGATCGGCGAAATCGCCCAGGCCAACGGGCTGTGGCTGCATGTCGACTCGGCCATGGCCGGCTCGGCGATGATCCTGCCGGAATGCCGGTGGATGTGGGACGGCATCGAGCTGGCCGATTCTGTCGTGGTCAACGCGCACAAATGGCTGGGTGTGGCGTTCGATTGCTCGATCTATTACGTGCGTGATCCGCAGCACTTGATCCGGGTGATGAGCACCAACCCGAGCTATCTGCAGTCGGCGGTGGATGGCGAGGTGAAGAACCTGCGGGACTGGGGGATTCCGCTGGGCCGTCGGTTCCGCGCCTTGAAACTGTGGTTCATGTTGCGCAGCGAAGGCGTGGAGGCGTTGCAGCAACGCTTGCGCCGAGACCTGGAGAATGCCCGCTGGTTGGCGCAGCAGGTTGAGGCTCAAGCGCAGTGGGAAGTGCTGGCACCGGTGCAACTGCAGACCTTGTGCATTCGCCACCGGCCAGCGGGGCTGGAAGGGGAGGCGCTGGATGCGCATACCAAGGCGTGGGCTGAGCGGCTGAATGCGTCCGGGGTGGCGTATGTGACGCCGGCGACGCTGGAAGGGCGGTGGATGGTGCGGGTGTCGGTGGGGGCTTTGCCGACCGAGCGGGAGCATGTGGAGAATCTTTGGCTGAACCTGCAGGAAGTGGTCAAAGGCTGATATCGCTGGGGCCGCAAAGCGGCCCCGTACGATCTATTACTGGCTCACTGCCTGAAAGCTGCCTTTGCGGCTGGCTTCGTAAGCTTCCTTCTCCATCGGCTTGGCATCCGGGTTGCCCAGATCTTCCATCGCCAAACGGTGGGTCTCCGGCGCAATGTAGGCCGCCAATGCACACACGCAGGTGATGAAGAACGCCAGGCCACCGATCACCAGCGGAATGTTGTCCGAACCCGGTGGCGCCACCAGGGCGAACAGCGCTGGCAGCATGGCGGTGAGCATGGTGCCGATGTTCTGCGCGATGGCCATGGCCGATACGCGGTAGCGGGTTTGGAACAGCTCCGGGTAGAAGCTTGGGAATACCGCGTTGTAACCCTGGTAGACCATGCCCCACATCACGATCGAGGCGGCGAAGGCCAGCGGCACGTTCTGGATGCTGATCGCATACAGGTAGACGAAAGCCAGCAGGCCAGAGCCCAGGCAGCCGGCGATCATGGTCGGGCGACGGCCGATCTTGTCGGACAGGTTGCCCACGAACGGAATCACCAGCACCGCGACGATGTTGCCCACTACCGGGATCCACAGGTACACGCTCTTGTCGAAGCCGATGCCATAGGCCGGCTGCACCGCGTAGGCCGCGCCGAAGATGGTGGCAACTACCGGGATCACGTTCATCAGGGCCATGAACATCACCAGCACCATGTGCTTCCAGCTGTGGCGGAAGGCCTCGCTGATCGGCGACTTGGCAACCTTGTCCTGCTTCTCTTCCTTCACGAACGCCGGGGTTTCGTGCACTTCCTTACGAATGATGAAGCCCGCAAGCAGGACGAAGGCGCTCAACAAGAACGGAATGCGCCAGCCCCAGTCATTGAAGGCTTCACTCGGCATGAAGTAGGCCAGTGGCAGGAACACCGCCGCCGCCATTACCTGGCCGGCCTGCACGCCCTGCAAGGTGAAGCTGGCATAGTAGCCACGCCGGCCGAACGGGGCGTGCTCCATGATCATTGAGCTGGCACCGGAGATTTCACCGGCCACGGCAAAGCCCTGGACCAGGCGCAACAGCACCAGCAAGGCCGGGGCCAGCATACCGATATCGTGGTAGGTCGGCAGCAGGCCGACGGCCATGGTCGACAGGCCCATCAGGAACATGCACAGCAGCAGCACGTTCTTGCGCCCGCGGGTGTCACCCCAGTGGCCGAGCACGAAGGCGCCGACAGGGCGGGCCAGGTAGCCCACACCGTAGGTGGCCAACGAGGCGATGATGGCCATTTTCGGGTCGGTGTTGGGGAAGAAGATCTGCGGGAAGATCAGTGCCGCAGCCTGGGCATAGATGAAGAAATCGTAGTATTCGAGTGCCGAGCCAATCCATCCACTGGCGGTCGCTTTCTTGGCTTGAGAGCTTGAGTGAGCCATCGTTGTCTCCGTTGTTCTTGTAGGTCGCCGCACGGCTGGCGTCGCCCAGGGGCGGCCAGAGGGGTGCGATCGCTTTTCGGGAGTAGGGCGGTTATAGCGCGATTGATCGCAGGCGGTGTCTGCAGAGGGAAGACGAACGAGCAGGTGCGGATCGCAAGGCGATGGAGGTGTGCATAGGTCGGTACCCGGTTTATTGAACTTATTATGTTGTGACGTTGGGCTTGTCTGCGCAGGTTTTGCCGAACCACCGTCAGGGCAGAAGAGGGCGGTCGGTGTGCCTGCGTCTGGGTCCATGTTTGCTTAGGGTTGGCAGTGAATCAATTCGCCAAAATCGGTTTTGTGCGGTAATCGAACGCAAAACTAACCATTTCGTACAAACAGATTGCCGGGTCGACTTTACCTGCGAATAATTGACAGTGCCAGAAACCCAGCAAGGTTTCGGCCCGTCGTCCGTCCAATAACAAGGAACTCCCCCATGCAGCGTTCGATAGCCACCGTGTCCTTGAGCGGCACCCTGCCGGAAAAGCTCGAAGCCATCGCCGCCGCCGGTTTCGACGGCGTGGAGATCTTCGAGAACGACCTGTTGTACTACGCTGGCAGCCCGCGTGAAGTACGGCAGATGTGCGCCGACCTCGGCATTGCCATCACCCTGTTCCAGCCGTTCCGTGACTTTGAAGGCTGCCGCCGCGACCGCCTGCAGAAAAACCTCGACCGCGCCGAGCGCAAGTTCGACCTGATGCAAGAGCTGGGCACCGACCTGGTGCTGGTGTGCAGCAACGTCCAGGCCGACGCCCTGGGCGATGAACAGATCCTGGTGGACGACCTGCGCCTGCTCGGCGAGCACGCCGGCAAGCGCGGCCTGCGCATCGGCTACGAAGCCCTGGCCTGGGGCCGCCACGTCAATACCTACCAGCAAGTGTGGAACCTGGTGCGCCAGGCCGACCACCCGGCGCTGGGGGTGATCCTCGACAGCTTCCATACCCTGTCGCTCAAAGGCGACCCGGCGGCGATCCGTGACATCCCCGGCGACAAGATCTTCTTCGTGCAGATGGCCGACGCGCCGATCCTGAACATGGACGTGCTGGAATGGAGCCGCCACTTCCGCAACTTCCCGGGGCAGGGCGAAATGGACCTGGCTGGCTTCCTTGCGCCGATCCTCGCCACCGGCTATCGCGGCCCGCTGTCGCTGGAAATCTTCAACGACGGCTTCCGCGCTGCACCGCCACGGCAGAACGCCGCCGACGGCCTGCGCTCGCTGCTGTACCTCGAAGAACAGACCCGCCTGCGCCTGGAGCAGGAAGGCACTGCCATCGAGCCGGGTGTGCTGTTCACCCCGCCGGCGGCCAGCGCCTACGATGGTGTGGAGTTCCTCGAATTCGCCGTTGACGAAGCCGTCGGCGCGCGCCTGGGCAGCTGGCTCAAGCGGCTGGGCTTTGCCGAAGCCGGCAAGCACCGTAGCAAGGACGTGCGCCTGCTGCGCCAGAACGACATCAACATCGTGCTCAACGCCGAGCCGTACTCCTTCGGCCACAACTTCTTCGAGGCTCACGGCCCTTCGCTGTGCGCCACTGCCCTGCGGGTGAAGGACGAGCATGCCGCGCTGCAACGCGCCACCGACTTCCGCGGCCAGCCATTCCGTGGCCTGGTCGGCCCCAACGAATGCGAAGTACCCGCCGTGCGTGCCCCGGACGGCAGCCTGATCTACCTGGTGGAGCAGGGCAAGGAAGGACCGTCGCTGTACGACACCGACTTCCGCCTGGACCCGGCCGCCAATGCCATCGGCGGTTTGCAGCGCATCGACCACATGGCCCTGGCGCTGCCGGCCGAGTCGCTGGACAGCTGGGTGCTGTTCTACAAGAGCCTGTTCGACTTTGCTGCCGACGATGAAGTGGTGCTGCCCGACCCGTACGGCCTGGTCAAGAGCCGCGCCTTGCGCAGCCAGTGCGGCAGCCTGCGCTTGCCGCTGAACATCTCGGAGAACCGCAACACCGCCATCGCCCATGCGCTGTCCAGCTATCGTGGCTCGGGTGTGCATCACATCGCCTTCGATTGTGGGGATATCTTCGCCGAAGTGGCGCGGGCCAAGGAATCGGGCGTGCCACTGCTGGAAATCCCGCTGAACTACTACGACGACCTTGCGGCGCGCTTCGATTTCAACGACGAGTTCCTTAGTGAACTGGCGTACTTCAACGTGCTGTACGACCGTGATGCCCAGGGGGGCGAGCTGTTCCACGTGTACACCGAGCCGTTCGAGGAGCGCTTCTTCTTTGAAATCATCCAGCGCAAGGGCGGCTATGCCGGGTATGGCGCGGCGAACGTCGCGGTGCGCCTGGCGGCGATGGCCAAGCGGCGCAGTGGGGCGGTGCGCAAGCCGGTGTTGTGATTCTGAGGCGTTCGCCGACAGGCATTCAGCACCTATAAGATCGAGCGCCGCCCGCGCGGCGCTCGATCTCACCAGCGCTGTAAAACTTTCGGCGGACACTAGGCTCTGTACGAAAAGTCTTGAGACGCAGGTCAGGCAAGGCGAAAACAGCCGAGGAAGCGGAGTGTACTGGAGTACATGAGCATTCCGAGGCTGTTTTCAACGCAGCATGAACAAGTATCAAGGCTTTTCGTACAGAGCCTAGCGGCCATAACCTGAGTCCCAAGACCCGTTCATCGGGCCCGGGAAGGCTTGCCGCAGGGCGAACCCGTCACGGATAATCCCCTCAAATCCCAAAAAGACACCCCGTGAGCCGCCATGAGCAACCCCGTAGCCCCCCTCAGCCCGCCTGAACCCTCGGCTACGCGCCAACCGCGCAAGAACAACCCCGAGAAAACCCGCGAGGACATCCTCCAGGCCGCCATCAACGAGTTCGTCCAGCAAGGCCTGGCTGGCGCGCGCGTGGACGCCATCGCCGAGCGCACGGCCACCTCCAAGCGCATGATCTACTACTACTTCGGCAGCAAGGAGCAGCTGTACGTCGAGTGCCTGGTCAAGCTCTACGGCGACATCCGCAAGACCGAACAGAGCCTGGACCTGGAATCGCTACCGGCCGAGCAGGCGATTCGCCGGCTTTCCGAGTTCACCTTCGACCACCACGACCGCAACGTCGATTTCGTGCGCATGGTCTGTACCGAGAACATCCATTACGGCGAGTACGTCAAGAAGTCCCCGGCCATCCGCGAGATGAGCAGCCTGGTGCTGCAAGCATTGGGCAGCACCCTGGCGCGTGGCGTGAAAGAGGGCGTGTTCCGCCCCGGCATCGAGGTCATCGACCTGCACATGCTGATGAGTTCGTTCTGCTTCTACCGGGTGTCCAACCGCCACACCTTCGGCGACATCTTCCAGATCGACCTGGCCGACGAGCAGGTCAAGCTGCGCCACCGGCAGATGATCTGCGACGTGGTGCTCAGCTACATCCGCGCCTGAACCCGCTTACTCGCCCAGCCGTTGCTCGCGTGACGGCGGGTAGCCGAAGTAGGCGGCGTAGCATTTGCTGAAGTGCGAGACCGAGACGAAGCCGCACGCCACTGCCACCTCCATCACCGACAGGTCGGAGTACTGCAGCAGGCGGCGGCTCTTGGTGATGCGCAGTTCCATGTAGTAGCGCCGCGGCGAAGTGCCGAGCTGGGCCTGGAACAGGCGGTCGATCTGCCGACGCGAGCGGCCGCTGTAGGCGGCCAGCTGGTCGAGGCTCAGGGTTTCTTCGAGGTTGTTTTCCATCAGCTCGACAATGGTGCGCAGGTGCAGGCTCATGGACTTTTTCGCGCCGGGGCCGACCTGGCGGTAGCGGGCACCGGAGAACGACAGGATTTCTTCCACGCCTTCGGCCAGGCCGTCGCCGTACAGGCGGCGCACCAGGCCCAGCATCAGCTCCATGGCACCGTTGGGGCTGGCGGCGCTGAGGCGGTCGCGGTCGAGGGTGAAGCTGGCCGGGGTGATGCGGGTTTGCGGGCTGCGCTCGGACAGGCTGGCGCGCTGCTCGGGGTGGATGCTGCAGCCGTAGTCGTCGAGCACGCCGGCCCGGCCGAGGAACCAGGCGCCGTTCCACAGCCCGCCCAGGGCCATGCCGTGGGCGGCGCAGTCGGCCAGCAGGCGGTCGAGCTCGGGGTATTTCAGCGGTGTACGCAGGCCGCCGCAGACGATCAGCAAGTCGAGCGACTTGAGCTCCTCGGCGGACAGTTCGCTGGCGACCAGTTCCAGGCCCAGGTCGCTGAGCACCCGGTCACCCTTGGGTGACAGCGGGGTGAAACGGAAGCTGTCGGCGCGCAACAGGTTGGCGGTGACCAGCACGTCCATGGCCACGGTGAAGCTGGCCATCGAGAAGTGCTCGAGCAGGATGAAGTCGACGCGGTAAGGTGCCTCGGGGCTACCGGCGTTGGCCTTGAGCCGCAGCATGTTGCTGGTGCTGGTCTTCTTGCTGAACTGGCGTGGGATGGGCACTCTGGACTCCGCTTCCTGGCTGGCCAGCAGAGTGTGGCGGCAGCGTGCGGGAAAGACAATCTCCGGGGGGCGCGTGTCGTATTGCAGGTCGTGTTGAGGCAAGTGGGCTATGCTGGCGCCTCTGTTCTGGAGAACCTCGATGAAATACGCCATCGCATTACTGTTCGGTCTGCTGCCGTTGCTGGCCCATGCTCTGGAGGCAGGCGAGCGGTTGGCGCCCTGGACGCTGCTTGACCAGTACGACCAGCCTTACAGCCTGAACGCCGGCACGCACATACTACTGGTGGCCCGCGACATGGAGGGCGCCAAGCTGGTCAAGGCCGCCCTGGCCGACGCGCCCAAGGGCTACCTGGAGGCGCGCGATGCGGTGTTCGTCGCCGATATCCAGCGGATGCCGGCGCTGATCAGCAAGCTGTTCGCCATACCGGCGATGCGCGATTACAGCTACCGGGTGTTGCTCGACCGCGAAGGCCGTATTGCCAGTCGCTATCCGGGGCAGGCAGGGCAGGTTTCATGGCTGCGCTTGAAGGATGGGGTGCTGGTGAGCGAGCAGGCCTTTGCCGATGCCGTGGCGCTCAAGGCGGCCCTGGACGGGGTGCCGGCGCACTGATGATGCGCCAAGGGCTCTGGCCGTTCAGTCACGCACCGCCAGCAAGCCGTCTTCACCTTTCAACGCCACGCCCTCCCAGCGGGCAATCACCAACGGCGCGATCGCATTGCCGAGCACATTCAGCGTAGTGGTGCCGCTTTCGATGACCCGGAAGATACCGGCCACCAGTGCCACCGCTTCCAGTGGCAGCCCGGCCGATGCCAGTGTCGCCGAGAGGATGATGATGGCAAAGCCCGGCACGCCCGCAGCGCCCTTGGAGGTGAGCACCATCGTCACCACCAGCAGGATCTGCTGGGATAGCGTCAGGTCGATGCCATACAACTGGGCGATGAAAATCGTCGCCACGCCCAGGAAGATCGACGCACCATCGAGGTTGAAGGCGTAGCCGACCGGCACCACGAAGCTGACGATGCGCCGGGGCACTCCATACCGTTCAAGCTTCTCCATCAACTGGGGCATGACGGCGGCCGACGCGGCGCTGGAGCAGGCCAGGATCAGTTCGTCCTGGAAGTAACGCACCAGCTTGAGCAAGTTTTCGCCTATCAGGTAGCAGATACCACCCAGCACGATCGTTGCAAACAGCAGCAGTGCTAGGTACACCACGCCAATCAGCTTGAGCAGCGGCAGCAGCGAGGCGAAGCCGAAGGTGGCGACGGTGGCGCCGATCATGCCGAACACGCCAACCGGTGCGTAGGCCATCACATAGTTGACCAGTTTGAACATGGCGTCGGCGGTGCCCTGCAGGGTGGCGATTACCGCTGCACTCTTTTCCCGCGGCAACGCGTTCAAGGCCATGCCGAACAGGACGGCAAAGAACAGGATCGACAGTAGCTTGCCTTCGGAAAGTGCCTGGAACAGGTTGTCTGGCACGATGTTCTGCACGATCAGCAGGGCGCTTTTGGCGGGCTCCGTCTTCATCACGGCATCACCGTGCGCCATCCCTGCGATGACGGTGCCTGATCCAGGTTGCAGGAGATTGCCAAGCACCAGCCCGACAACGATCGCCAAGGTGGTGATGGCAAAGAAATAACCGAGCGACTTGGCGCCCATGCGGCCGAACGACTTGTTGTCGCCGCCGCCGGCAATGCCAAGCACCATGCAACAGAAGACGATCGGCACGACAATCATCTTCATCATCTTGATGAAGATGTCACCCAGGGGCTTGAGGATTTCTGTACTTGCCCATTGTTGATAGGCAGGGTGACTGTTCAGGTACCAGCCGACGAGGATACCGAGAAACAGACCGGCAACGATCTGCCAGACGAGCGGGATTTTTTTCATGGCTCTAGCCTTTTTTATAGAAGGTGTGCTGCGCAGTTGGCAGTAGCTAGATGCGTGAGCGCGAGCGCCCACGCCAAGGGCACGCTGAGCAATCAGGCTTATTTGGCGAAAATCTGCCCCATATCCTTGAACGCCTTGAATTCAAGTGCATTACCGCAGGGGTCGAACAGGAACATGGTGGCCTGTTCGCCTACCTGGCCCTTGAAACGGATGTACGGTTCGATCACGAACTGGGTACCCAACGCGGTCAGGCGCTTGGCCAACGCCACCCATTCGTCCCAGTGCAGGATGACGCCGAAATGCGGAGCCGGCACATTGTGGCCGTCCACAGGGTTGCTCAATGCCTGTTCCTGATAGGCCATCTTCGGGTGTTCGTGAATCACCAATTGATGGCCATAGAAGTTGAAATCGACCCATTGCGCAGCCGAGCGGCCTTCTTCAAGGTCGAAGACTTCGCCATAGAACTTTCGGGCGGCAGCAATATCGTGAACGGGAATGGCAAGGTGGAAAGGAGAGAGGCTCATCAGGTGCTCCTGTGATCGATTTAATTGAGGCGAACGTCAGGGCCTTCGCCTGGAACCTGAAAACCGAGCTTGCTGGCAAGCGTCTGTTTTTTGTTCTGCGGACGAGTGTAGGGATGGCGAATCAATAAAAAAATCAATATATTTTTCTTAAAAACACAAAGGAAATTTGTTGATGATTCGCGAACTCAAGACGCTGATCGTGGTGGCCCGCGAGGGCACCTTTGCCGCGGCGGGGTTGAAGGTCAACCTGACCCAGGCAGCGGTGAGCGCCCAGATGCAGCGGCTGGAGGAGGAACTGGGGTTCGAGATTTTCGAGCGCAAGGGCAGGAATGCCCAGTTGAACCGGCGTGGTCAGCAAATTCTGATTCAGGCGCAGGAAGTGCTCAGGCTTTACAGCAGTCTGGGCTCCAATGTTGCTGGGGCCGCGCCCACCGTGCAGGTGGACATTGGTGCCATCGCATCCATACAGCGCTCGCTGCTGCCCCAGGCGCTGGCGCAGTTTCACGCGGCCCGTTCGGAGTGCCGCACACGCATCATCCCCGGGCTGTCACTGGAATTGCTCAGTGCGGTCGATGCCAGAGAGCTCGATATCGCGGTGATCATCCGGCCGCCCTTTGAGCTGCAGAGCGATTTGCAATGGACCACCCTGGCCCGCGAGCCTTACCGTCTGATCGTGCCGGCTGGGCTGGAGCAGGCTGAATGGAGCGATATCCTCACCACGCAGCCCTTCATTCGCTATGAACGCTCCTCGTTCGGAGGTCGTCAGGTCGATCGCTTCCTGCGCCAGGCTCATTTCAGCACCCGCGAAGTGTGCGAACTGGACGAGTTGGAGGCCATCACCGAACTGGTTGGCAAGGGCGTTGGCGTGGCGCTGGTGCCGCAGACCGTCACCCGGGATGCCTGGCCCGCCAGCGTGCGGGCCTATGACCTTGGCGCACATACATTCCACCGCGACATCGGCCTGGTGCACCACGCCAATGTGCTGTTGAGCGAGCAGGTGGCACAACTGATTGCACTGATCGTCCAGGCTGCCCGGCAATCGGTGACTTGAGGCGCGCGGGTGGTCACTGGGCGCACGTATCAAATCCGAGTGAACCCTCACCGCTGGCTGTAACCCAACCCAGTACATGCCAACGGGAGAGTGCACATGGAAATCGGAACGATCTGGATCATTGTCGCGGCCTTGGTCATTCTGCTGGAGATCTTCGCCATCTGGCACATCATCGGCAGCGAACGGCGCGCAGAGCGCAAGATGCTGTGGATCGTGTTCGTGGTCTACGCACCGTTCCCGGGGCTGCTGTTCTGGGCCTGGCGTGGGCCGCGGGCGGTCAAGGGCAGGGCGGTGCTGCAGGAGAAGTGACGGCAGCGGTATCAGGCGCGTGGCGCCTGATACCGGTGGCTTCAATCGGGTGTGATGCCGATCTTGATGGCCGGGTCGAGGCCGCTGACCATCAGGCTGCCGGCGAAACTGACCGTATCGTCTACCTCAAGGGTCTTGAATGCGTCACGGATGCGGGAACGGATCGATTTGCTGGCTTCCTTGCGTTTTTCGTCAGTCGTACCCGGGGACAGGACAAGTTCACCGTGCAACGTCGTTTCGACTTTGCCGGAGGTTTTCCAGCCCATCTCTTCACGCAGGTGAGTGCGCGCCACAGCGGCATCACCTTCGTGATCGTTGTTCACAGGGCTGATGGTGTAGGCGAGTTGGAACGCGTAGGGCTTGCTCATTGGCTTTTCCTTCAGTGAAGCGGCGCTGCGCCGCAGTGCTGGCCTCCGTGCCGGGAGCTGCAATCTAGCGAACTGCGCGGCGCAATCCTACATACGCGGTGTTGAGATTCCGCATAGCAATAAAGAAAGTTCCTACAGCAGCTTGACCTCTACCTAACTCGAGCCAACAGACTCGGACGCTCATCCACACGCAGGAGCGTTCCATGACTCGCGCATTTCAGCTGTCCAATCCACAAGGCCTGTACGACCCCAGCGCCAATGCCTATTCCCACGTTGCCGAGGTCGCTGCCGGCAGCCGCCTGCTGTTTATCGCCGGGCAGGGCGGGGAGGATGCCGATGGGCAGCTTTCGCCCGAATTTGCACGGCAGGCCCGCCAGGCGCTGGCCAACCTGCAGACGGCGCTGGCTTCGAAAGGGGCGGAGCTGGCCCAGGTGTTCAAGCTGACATTGCTCATTGTCGATCACAGTGAGGAACGCTTGGCGCAATGGGTGGCTGAGGCCGATCGTGCCTGGAGAGGGCACATGAAGCCGACCTGTACGCTGATACCGGTGCCGCGCCTGGCGCTGGGTGGAATGCTGGTGGAGATCGAAGCAGTGGCGGCGGTGACAGGTAACACAAAAGCCTTAGAATGATCTTTTACCCGAGCCATCCCAGCCATGCTGCCCATCGAACTGCTGCCCACCACTTCCGACCAGGCCGAGCTGATCCGTAACCTCTATCAGTTCTATGCCTATGAGTCCTCCGACTGGGAGCAGGAAGATGTCGAGGTGGACGGCCGTTTCTACATCCACGAAGAGCACCTGCAGCGCTACTGGCAGTCCCCAGGCTGGAGCGCCAGCCTGGTGCTGGCGGATGGTTTCATCGCCGGTTTCGTGCTGGTCGAACGTAGCGAATTGCCCGGCATCGAGGCACTGGAGCTGGCCGACCTGTTCATCCTCAAGCGTTATCGGCGCCAGGGCATTGGCCGCGCCGTGGCCAATCAGTTCCTCGCCAGCCCCGGTGACTGGCTGCTGCGCTGCTACGCCCTGGACCCGATTGCAGTGGCATTCTGCAAAGCGGTGGTGGCCGACTTGCAACGGCCAGTGCAACAGATCTTCCCCGCCGATGAGCCGGACTTGCTGACTTATCAGGTGACGTCGGTCTTCCACTGACGGCCTGTCGATGCAGCAAAATTTTGTGACCCACTTCACAAAATCCACTCGCAAGGCATAATGCCAGCACTGCCTTTCAAGACCCGGCCCCTCTGGCCAGGGGTTCCTTTCGCACACGTCGCAGGTTCAGGTAATTTTCATGTCGCTAGTCGCAAGCCCCGACATCATGTACCGGCTGTTGATCCAGAGCGTGGTGGACTATGCCATCTACCTGCTCACCCCCGACGGTATTGTCGCCAACTGGAACCCTGGCGCGCAGCGGGCCAAGGGCTACCGCGCCGAGGAAATCGTCGGCCAGCATTACTCGCTGTTCTACAGCGAAGACGAGCGCGTCGCCGGCCTGCCCGAACAGAACCTGGAGCAGGCGCGCAGCACCGGCCGTTTTGAAGAGATCGGTGCGCGCCTGCGCAAGGACGGCACGGCCTTTCACGCCCATGTGGTGATCGAGGCGGTACGTGACGACCATGGCCAGTTGGTCGGCTTCGCCAAGGTCACCCGCGACATTTCCGAACGCCGCCAGCAGGAGCTTGAGCTGTTGCAGGCCAAGGAGCTGGCCGAGCAGTACAGCCAGGAAATGGCCAACTTGTCGCAGTTCCTCGATTCGGTGATCGCCAACATCCCCGCCAGCGTCATCGTCCAGGACCTGGCAAGCCAGCGTATCCTGCTCGCCAACCAGCAGGCCGAGCGCTTGTTTGGTGGGGGCTCCCTGCCAATGGTCGGTCACACGCCCGCAGAGTGCCTGGCACCGGCCGCGGCGGATTACCTGGAAACCCAGCTCAGCCGAGGCGCGCGCAGCAGCAAAGGCTTTGCCGCCGAAACCCGGGTCGACACCGCCTGTGGCCCGCGCACCCTGCGCAGCCGCGCGCTGCTCAGCCAGAAATGCGCGGGCCAGGCGGACTACGTGCTGTTCGTGGCCGAAGACGCCACCGAAGAACTGGCCGCCCACGCGCAAATCCACCACATGGCGCACCACGATGCGCTCACCGGGCTGCCCAACCGCACCTTGTTTCACGAGCGCCTCAAGCAGGCCCTGGTGCGGGGCCACGACAGCGAAAAACTCACCGCCGCGCTGTGCCTGGACCTGGACAACTTCAAGAACATCAACGACTCCCTCGGCCATGCCTTCGGCGACAAGCTGCTGCGCGCCCTGGGCAAGCGCCTGCGCCGCGAACTGCGCGAGCACGACACGCTGGCCCGGCTGGGCGGCGATGAATTCGCCGTGGTGCTGACCCACCTGGACAGCCGCGAAGCCGCCTGCACCACCGCCAGGCGCCTGATCGAGGCAATCTGCCCGCCATTCCAGATCGACGGCCATCAGTTCTCGGTGGGGGTCAGCATCGGTATCGCCATCGCCCCCGACGACAACGACCAGGCCGAACAACTGCTCGGTTACGCCGACATGGCCCTGTACGAGGCCAAGCGCAACGGCCGCAACCGCTACGAGTGCTTCCACCTTGAGCTGGATGTCGCCGCCCGCCAGCGCCGCCTGGTGGAAACCGACCTGCGCACCGCCTTGCACCTGGGGCAGTTGCACCTGCACTACCAACCGGTGGTGGATCAGCAGACCAGCAGCGTGACCGGCTATGAAGCGCTGTTGCGCTGGGAGCACCCGACCCGTGGCATGGTCATGCCCATGGATTTCATCCCCATCGCCGAGGAAACCGGGCTGATCCACGAGCTCGGCACCCGTGCGCTGAACCTGGCGTGCCAGGAGGCGGCCAGCTGGGGCACCGAGCAGACCGTGTCGGTGAACCTGTCACCGGTACAGTTCAAGAACGCCAACCTGGTCCACACCGTGACCCTGGCCCTGGCCGATTCCGGGCTGGCGCCGCAGCGCCTGGAGCTGGAAATCACCGAGTCGGTGCTGCTGGGCAACAGCGAAGAGAACGTACGCACCCTGCGGGCGCTGAAGGACCTGGGGGTGTCGATCTCGCTGGATGACTTTGGTACCGGCTATTCGTCGTTGGGGTACCTGCGTTCGTTCCCGTTCGACCGGATCAAGATCGACAAGTCGTTCGTGCATGACATGTGCGACAGCCGCGAGGCGATGTCGATCATTCGCGCCATCACCGAGTTGTCCAACAGCCTGATGATCAAGACCACGGCCGAAGGGGTGGAGTCGGAGGAGCAGATGCAGCGGCTGCGGGCGGAAGGTTGCTCGCACTTCCAGGGCTATCTGTACGGGCGGCCGGCCCCGGCCAGTGAACGTTTGAAGCAGGTGTCGGTGTAATCGAGCGAGGACGCAGGGGCTGCAAGGCAGCCCCCGGCTTCTCAGCTATTCCAGTCTGGCGCAAAGTCCGGGCTGACCACCTGCTGATCCTGGTCCAGCAACCACTTCTACGCCGCCTGGCTCGGCACAGCCAGGGCGGAAAGTGGTCGATCAGCGAACGGAATGGCAAACGTCCCATGCAAAGGTTGGAATTGAACTTCCTTAAGTCGTCGTATCTCTTCTAGAATTCGTGCTGTCGCAGCTTCCCCTGGCGCAGCATTGAGCCGCGCCGCCGTCGAGAAAGCCATGAGTTCCAGCACACCGCTGTCCGGAGTCAACCAACCCCTGCGCGGCATCGCCCTGGTGGTGGTGGCGACGCTGCTGTTCGCCAGCCACGATGCCTTGTCCAAATTCCTCGGTGGCCTGTACCCGATCATCATGGTGGTGTGGGCACGTTATGTGGTGCATACGTTGCTGATGGCCGGGATCTTCCTGCCCAAGGCCGGCCTCAATGTGCTGCGCACCCGTCGCCCGGTGCTGCAGACCTTGCGTGCGCTGAGCCTGCTGAGCACCAGCCTGCTGTTCACCACCGGCCTGCAGTACCTGCCGCTGGCCGAGGCGACCTCGGTCAACTTCCTCGCCCCGGTGCTGGTCACCGCGCTGTCGGCGCCCTTGCTCAAGGAGCGGGTGACGCCAGGGCAGTGGGTGGCGGTGGTACTGGGCTTCATCGGTGTGCTGGTGGTGGTGCACCCCGGAGGCGCGATGTTCACCCCGGCGATCCTCTATCCGTTCGGATCGGCACTGGGCTTCTGCTTCTATCAGCTGCTCACGCGCATCCTGGCGGCCCACGACAGCCCGACCACCAGCAACTTCTACGCCGGGCTGTGCAATACCCTGGTGATGAGTGCGCTGGTGCCGTTCTTCTGGGAAGTGCCGCGCTGGGATCACGCCCTGCTGATGCTGGCCCTCGGTGGTTTCGGCATGAGTGCGCACTTGCTGCTGACCCAGGCCTTCCGTCATGCAGCGCCAGCGCTGCTGGCACCGTTCAGCTACTGCCAGATCGTGTTTGCCGGGTTGCTGGGGCTGCTGATCTACGGCCAGGTGCCCGACAGCGCGAGCTTGCTGGGTATCGCCATCATTTGCTTGAGTGGCTTGGGCGCGGCGTGGATGCAGCGCAAGAAGTGAGGGCCGCAAAGCGGCCCCATGGCCCGGGCAGTTGATCGATACCTATTGGCCAAGCGCACCTGACATTTCTACCAGTTTCGGATTTGCAGTAGTCCAGTTAGTGTTCTCCTGCCGCCGTGTCGCTGTGCACGACAACAGGCGTGTAAGAACGACACCTGGCACCGAGGTGATCGAGATGTCGCGGGCCAGGGGGCCGGTGGACGTTGCACTGAAGCCAGGAGGACTCCCATGGTCAGTACCCCGTTGGCCGTCCAGCATGACGGCACGCCGGAGGTGGCCGTCATTGCCAGCACGGGCGATCAGGCGCGTGTCCTGCGCTTGTTGCGTACCCAAGACGCAGCCTTGCCGCCGCGCTGGCTGGCTACACGCATGCTGTGCGACCACCTGGCGCGTACGTTACGGCAGTTTGGTGCTCGCCCTCTGAGGGCATCGGCCGAGGCGCCGCTGCTGGCCGACGCTACCACCCTGCATGGCCTGGGCAGGCAGGTGCTGAGGCGGCATACCGTTGACGGCGACGCCACGCAGACCCTCACCGACAGCGCCGGGCGATCCCTGTGGTCTTGCAATGCCCAGGGCACGGTCTGGTTGCACGCGCATGAACCGCCGAATGAAGGCGGGCGCTTGCTTGCTGTTTCGGAACAACCGGCCGGCGGCCCATGCCGCCAGCGTGAGCGCCTGCAATATGGCGAGCCGGTGTTGGCGAACCGTGAGCGCAATCTGGCAGGCGAGCTCACTACGCATTTCGACAATGCCGGGGTGATGCACGTCCGCTCGCTGTCGCTGGGTGCTCAGGCGCTGGAGACGCAACGGCGTCTGTTGCACCCGCAGGCGCAGCAGCCAGACTGGGCAGTCGGCAGTGAGGATGAACTGGAGCAGCCGCTGCTCATGACCCACCAGTACGATGCGGGTGGCGCCCTGTTGGTGCAGGTGAATGCGGCGAGTGTCACCAGGCGAATGGCCTATGACATCAGCGGCGCGGTGGCGCAGGCCTGGATGGCGCAAGGCGCCGCCAACATCCTGGTGCTCAGCGCCATACAACGCCGGGCGGACGGCGTGCCGCTGGCGCAGACGGCGGGTAATGGAGTGGTCGACACCTTTGCTTATTCAGCCCGCAGCCAGCGCCTGACGCGTCACCGCACCGCCCGGCCGAGTGATCACGCATTGGGTGCGCTGGTGATCAGCGACCTGCATTACCGCTACGACCCGGTGGGTAACATCCTTACCCTGGATGACCAGGGTGCCGAACCGGCCTGGCACCGCAACACGCGAGCCGATGGCTTGCGCACGTATGCCTATGACACGTTGTATCGCCTGGTGTCTGCCAGCGGCCGCGAGCGCACCCCGGTAGCGGGCACCTGGGCGCCGGGCTTTGCGGGTTCGGACCGCAAGGGCGGTGATGTCTGGGGCCGCTACACCGAGCACTACAGCTACGATGACGGCGACAACCTGACTGAACTCAGCCATAACGGCGGCGCTGGCTCGCGCAGCCGCAAGCTGGTGGTGTCGGAACAGAGCAACCGTGCGTTGCCCGAGGGACATGACCTTACACCGGATACCGGGTTTCTGGCCGGTGGTTTGCAGAAAGCGCTGGCTGATGGCAGACCTTTGACCTGGTACGCGGACAACCAATTACGACAGGTCAGCTTGGTTAGGCGCCCCGACGACGCCGATGATCTGGAGCGTTACTACTACGCTGATGGCGGTACTCGCACGCGCAAGGTCACGACTGTGAAAGTAGCGGATGGCTTGCAGACGACGGTCATCACTTACGCGGGTGGTTGTGAAACGCGCCGCAGGCAGCGAGAAGGGCGATTGCAACAACAAGTTGTCATTACCGAAGATGCCACTGTGCGCTGGATACAAACGCCACTGGGTGCTGAGCCTCAACAGCGTTATGGATTTATTGATCATCTCGGCAGCAGCAGCGGCGAAACGGATGCACTCGGTAGGCTAGTGGCACGCCAGGAGTACTCGCCATACGGTGAAACCACCGGCAGTGATGAAGACATTGAGGAAGTCAATACCCTGTTGCAGCGAACCTTGCGCTACTCGGGCAAGGAGCGGGATGCTACGGGGTTTTATTATTACGGTTGGCGTTATTACCAACCGGAATTCGGGCGCTGGTCGAGTGCTGATCCAGGCGGGCTAATTGACGGACTGAACCTCTTTCGGATGGTGCGAAATAATCCAGTTACACTTCGGGACGGCACGGGCTTAAATCCTCGTCGAGCACTCAGTGAAACAAGTTTGGATCATAGGGAAGACGGCATGCTGCGGCAAGGCGGCTTAGAGGTATACGCTTATAATTCACAGGCATTGGAGGTAAAGAACCCAGCGTTAGCGAGGAACATATCAGGAGCATTACAGGCTGCAAAAGAAGGTGTTAGGTTTACACGTGATGTGGTTGCTAAAATTTTGGACAGCGGGGGGCGGGTACGAGGTACAGGGTACATGACACAATATTTCTTATCCGCCAACGGGGCCTCCTTGTCATTTCAGAATGTGGAGACAGTCCAGCGGGTAGTTAATGGCTTGACGCAATATCTTGATTCACTCACTGTCGACGATGTGAAGGTGCTAAATTTTGATTCCGAAGATAACAGATTAGCTATTTCCGACAGGAACGGTGCTGTGAGAGGGATTTTTCTGAACGGTGCGCAGTTTTCTGGGGGACGGGAAGATAGTTCGCGTGATTTGATGTTTACGATCATTCATGAAGCTTCACATCTTGCGATGAAGACTAAAGATATGTGGTATACCAATCTCCCGGCTGCAAATGAATCGGGGGATCGGAAAGACTACCATATGATTGACTTGAACGATATCGTAAGTCTTGTGCGCGAAGGGAAAAGGCAGCAAGTCCCCGATAAATATGCACGCGTATGGGACGGTCCTGAGCATGAAGCATTAGACAAAGCAAAGTTTGGCGGAGTGGGTAATCGTGACTACACAGTTAAAGCGATGATGGAGAATGCCGATTCTGTCGCAATGTTCGTTTATTATATGAATGTCAAACTGGGTGGCCCGTTGAATGTTTACTCGCGAGAGCATGGGGGGTTGCGTCATGGTTCGTTTAGCCAATTGCGCAGGCGCGCGAGTATTTAGCGCGCCTCGCTCCGACCCCGGTGCGCCATGCCGCTAGGGCACGGACCGAGAGTGAGCATGTCGTCAGCGTCTGACGCGCGCAAACATGCATCTATGTCACCTTGCTCTACGGCTGCGTGATTTTTCATGGGCGTGAACGTCTCGACGCTGGCCGCAAGTCCTGTTCGGTAGACGATTGGCAGCAACCGCGCTGCCAGTAATGGCAGCGCGATCAGCAAGATTTTGCGCCGCCCCAGCATTGTCGAAACAATCTTCATGGGCCGTGTCCTCGTTGAGTTCCAACTCGTCGAGGTGATTTAGCGGCGCTTAAAGTGCGCGGACAGCTAGCAGAAGTGTCAGGTCCCGGTTCACACGCGCCCGGCAGGTGCACGGCGGTAAAGTGGCCGCGGGATACTGGGATCAATCTCGGTGAGCTTACTGCCGGCCGCGACGAACCCGCTACGTTCGGCCAGGCGCTGGCTGGCCAGGTTGTCGATGTCGGTGGTCAGCCACACCGGGGCATCGACGGCGTCCAGCAGGCAGGTCAGCGCCTCACGCATCAGGCCCTGGCCGCTGCTGGCCTGGTTCACCCAATAACCCACTTCGTACTCATCATCGCCGGGCCGCAAACCGATGCAGCCAATGACATCACCGCTGTCTGCGGCAAGCACGAAATAGCGTTTTTCCTTGGCCGGGTCGAGAAATTCCTCGGCGCTCAGTTGCAGCGTTTCCTGCACTTCCTTCAAGGTCCAGTCGGGCTTGGCCCATGCCAGGAACGGCTGGTGCAGGGCGTAGCTGTCGAGCAGCGCCTGCTGCAGTTGCTGGGCGAACGCCAGTGCGGGGCGGACCAGCAAGGTGCGGGGCGTGGACAAGGTACGGGGCAGATCGGGGTAGGGCATTACAGGCCTTCCTGGCGGTTTGATCGGGAAAGCTAAGCACATTTTTGTGTAATCTGTGCGCGCCTCTTTGCGGGTTTACCGTGAATGCCCACACCGATCATTCAAAGGAAACTGAAGGTCCGCCCATGCCCGACTACAAGCTGCATTGTTTCGCCGAATCCGGCAACGCCTACAAGGCTGCGCTGATGCTCGAACTCACTGGCCAGGACTGGCAGCCGGTGTTCGTCGACTTTTTCAACGGCCAGACCCGCGACCCGCAATGGCGCGACGAGGTCAACGAGCAGGGCGAAGTGCCCGTGCTGGAGCACGCCGGGCAACGGCTTACCCAGTCGGCGCTGATTCTCGAATACCTCGCCGAGCGCACCGGCCAGTTCGGCCCGCGTAACGACGTTGAGAAGCGTGAGATCTGGCGCTGGATGCTGTTCGACAACCACAAGTTCACCAGCTACTACGCGGCGCTGCGTTTCCTGCTGTGCCTGAAGAAGACCGGTGAGACCGATGTGACCGGCTTCCTGCGCGAGCGGGCCACGGCGGCGTACCGGATTGTCGATGCGCACCTGGCGGACACGCCGTTCATGGTTGGCGGGCGGCTGACCATCGCCGACCTGTCGCTGGCGGGGTATGTGTTCATGCCGGAGGACACCGGGATCGTGCTGACCGAGTTTGGCCATATCGAGGCGTGGAAGCAGCGGATTCAGGCGGTGCCGGGGTGGAAGCATCCCTATGACCTGATGCCGCGGACGGCGTAAGCCTGTACCGGCCTTTTCGCGAGTAAATCCGCTCCTACCAGGTCCGCGTAGGCGCGGATTTATCCGCGATAGGCCGGCACAGGAAAAATCAGCTATCAGTAGCGAACCTCGACCCCGACATAAGCCCCAATCCCATCCCCCGGCCAGAACGACGCGGTATCCAGCCCGCGCGCGTTGTACACCGGCGTCACCGCCGTCACGTACGCTTTGTTCGCCAGGTTCTTCAGGTCCAGCGACACCTTCCAGTTGCCCTTCGGCGCCTCATACCCCAGGTTCGCCCCCCAGATCGTGTACGACGGCGCATACAAGCTGTTGGCATAGTCCACCGCCGTACGCGACGCCGATTGCACGTTCACCCCGGTGTACCAGCCGCTGTGGTCCTGGTATTGCAACTCACCCTGGTAGATATGCTTGGGCACGCCCGGCAGCTGGTTGTCGCCGAAGGTGTCGTCATGCCGGTAGTAGAAATCGTTGTAGGTGTACGACTGGCGCCAGCGCACCAGGTCGCCCTGGGGGTTGTCCCACAGGCGCGTATTGAGCCCGGCTTCGACACCCTGGTGGATGGTCGGTGAAGCGTTGAACGCGCCAGTAACCGCTGCTGCGGTGGAGGTGGCAGGGATGATCTGCACGTTCAGCAGTTCGTCGTGGATCCACGAGCGGTACAGCGCCAGGCTACCGTCGAAGATGCCGTGCGAACCCTTGATGCCGACCTCGAAGGTGTTGGCCTTCTGCTCCACCAGCGGGCGGATGTACGGCAGGGTCGGGCCGGAGCCGGAATATTCCCATGACGCAGGCGGGTCGATGCTGCGGCTGAAGTTGGTGAACACCTGCAGCTCGGGGTTGATCTCGTAGCGCAGGCCGATACGCGGGGCGACGCTCCAGTTGTCGTAGTCGACATGCTGCGGGAAGGTGGTGGTGTTGGCTCTTGCCGCATAGTCGATGTTGACCTTGCGCCGCACGTTGATGAACGACACGCCACTGGTGAGCCACAGCTTGTCGACCAGGTTGATGTCGTTGCCCAGGGCAATCACCCGGTCGAACGAGTCCTTGTAGTTGACCTGCTTGAGCGACACCTTGTTGCCGTTGGCCGAATCCACCCCACCGCGCAGGTGCTGGGTCGAGGTGAAGGCGATGTTGCTGCGGCTCTCATGGCCGAACAGGGAGTCGACGCGGTCATAGCCCAGCAGCAGGCCGAGGTCGTGCCAGTCCCAGTAGCTGGGGTTGCTCGGGCTGCGCGGGCTGTTGGTGTGGCGGTAGTCGTGGTACGACAGGCCGAAGGTCAGCCGCGCATCGTCGTCGAAGGTATAGGTGGTCTTGCTGCCGACCCAGATGCTGCCCGGGCGGCGTGCACCGGCGCCACTGCTTTCGGCGGTGGCGCTGGCCCGGCGCGGGTGGTGCAGGGCATTGTCGAGGGTGGTGGCGCTGGGGTCGTTGTGGGTTTCGTCGCGGTAGCGCAGCAGCAGGCGGGTTTCCAGCTTCGGGTTGAAACGGTAGCCGGCGTTGGCGACGATGCCGGAGCTTTTCGACAGGCTGTAGTCGCGGTAACCGTCGTTGCGGTAGTTGTCGGCCTGCAGGTAATAGTCCAGGTCGCCTTCGACGCCGCCGTAGCTGATGCTCTGCTTCTGATAGTGGTAGCTGCCGGCCTCGGCACGCACGCGCAGGCCGGGGGCGCTGTAGCCGCTGTGGTTGACGAAGTTGACCGCGCCGCCGAGGGTCAGCGCGCCGTACTGGAAGGCGTTGGCGCCACGCAGGATCTCGGTGTAGTTGACGCCGCTGGCGTTAAGGAACTCATACGGGGTGCCGCCGGGGCCCGTCAGCGGCAGGCCATCGAAGAGGAACTTGATGCCTTCGCGGAAGTAGCCGGGCGAGGTGTTGGCGCCGGAGCCACGGATCGAGATCTTCGCCGCGTCGTTGCCGCCGGTGGACTGCACGAACACGCCGGGCTGGTAGGCCAGGGTGTCTTGCAGGGTGGCGGTACGGCCTTTGGCGACTTCTTCGCTGTCGACCACGCTGGTGCCGCCGGGCACTTCGGCGAGGGCGCTGGCGGCCTGTTGCACTTCAGTCTGCTTGGCGGCCTGCACGGTCACCGTGCCGAGGGTCGGGTCAGCGGCCAATACCGTGACCGGGGCCAGCAGGGTGGCCAGGGCGGCCTGGCGGATGGCCAGGCGCAGTGGATGGAGGTGAATCGCACGCATCGTCGTATTCCTTGAAAGTCATCGTAGGTCCTCGGCGTTCTATGGGAATAGTCAGGCCTGTCGTAATCGGTAAGAGCAGTTTCTGTGCCAGCTGGCAAAAAGCCGGAAGTTGGGGCTTTGCCAAGTAATTCAGTGTGTGGCGATGAACGAAACAGCAAGTTTTGTTGTGGGCGTGTTGTAATTTAAACAGTGCCGGTTATATACAAATATCCAAATCAAACGGCGAACCCTGTGGGAGCGGGGTTTAACCCCCAAGCGATGGAAAGGCCAACCCCCCCAACACGCGGAAAAACCCACACACAACCCCC
>NZ_JBDJMM010000045.1:0-33976 GCF_039673865.1 Pseudomonas sp. TWI628
CTGGTGAAATTGTTTTGTCCATTTGGTGGTTTTTTCAGGTGGTTACTGTATTAGGGTGTTTTTGTGGTCGCCGGGTTTGCCGGGGTGGGGCGGCTACGCGGCCCCGGCAATTTGTGCAACAACCTTGAAATCCTGGGGCCGCTTCGCGGCCCATCGCCGGCAAGCGCGGCTCCCACAGGGATCGCGTCGCCGTTAAAGGTTATTAGAGAACGACTGTCCGGTTGGCGTTGAGGAACACCCGCCGCTCGATGTGATACCCCACCGCCCGCGCCAAGGTCAGGCACTCGATATCGCGCCCCTTGGCAATCAGGTCTTCCGGGTAATGGCTGTGGTCCACCACCTCGACGCCCTGGGCAATGATCGGCCCTTCGTCGAGGTCGTTGTTGATGTAGTGCGCCGTGGCGCCGACCATCTTCACGCCCTTGTTGTAAGCCTGGTGATAAGGCTTGGCGCCCTTGAACCCGGGCAGCAACGAGTGGTGAATGTTGATCGCCCAGCCATCCAGGCGCCGGCACAGTTCCGGCGACAGCACCTGCATGTAGCGGGCAAGCACCACCAGCTCCGCGCCGGTTTCTTCGATCACCTGGATCACCTTGCGCTCTTGCGCCGGCTTGTCCTTCGGGTCGAGGGCGAAGTGGTAGTAGGGAATCTTGTGCCAGTGCGCCAGGGGTTCGAGGTCGGGGTGGTTGGACACCACCGCGACCACGTCCATGGCCAGCTGACCGATGCGCTGGCGATACAGCAGGTCGTTCAGGCAATGGTCGGCCTTGGACACCATGATCACCACCTTGGGGCGGTGATTGGGTGCGGTCAGCTCGAAGGCCATGCCGAACGCCTCGCTGCGCTCGGCGAGGCCGGCGCGGAAGCCTGCCTCGTCGAAATCGTCCGGCTGGCGGAACTCCACGCGAATGAAGAAACGCCCCGACAGCCGGTCATCGAAGGAGTGGTGCTCCGTGACGTAGCAGCGCTGCTCGTAGAGGTAACGCGTCACCACGTCGACGGTGCCGAGCATGCTCGGGCAGTCGGCGGTGAGAATCCAGGTATCCGGTGCCCGACTCATGTTCTGCTCTCCTTACGCTTCGATGCTCAGGCCGTACTCGGCCGAAGCGTCCTGCAGCCACAGCCACCAGTAGTCCGCGAAGCTACGGCGGATCACCAGTTCCCAAGTGTCTTCGGCGGTGCGGCGGATCACCAGTTGCGACTTGGCGAACACGGTGCCGACGGCCTTGCCGACCGGGAAGTTGTTCGGGTGCACATCATAGCTGGTGGATTTCATCAGCACTTCGCGCACGTTCGGGCCGCGCAGTTCCAGCAGGCTTTGCCCGCCGCTGACGTTGACCACCTGGATGTGCTGGCCTTCGAGGGCTGCGCGCAGCTTTTGCTCGACCGCCAGTTCCTGGCCGCCGGGAACGATCAGCAACCACTCGTCAGGGCCGACCCATTGCAGCGACATCTCGTTGTTGGCGACCACGGTCAGGGCAACCGGCAGCTCCAGGCCCAGGGCCTTGTGCACGCCGGCGGCGAATTCCGGGTCGTGGCCATCACCACGGAGGGTCAAGTGGCCGAGGAACTTGCGTTCGCGCAGGGTCACGCCTGCGTTCTTGCGGCCCTTGCCAACCAGGCTGGCCAGGTCGGCGTGGTGCAGTGGCGACTGGGCCTTGGCCTCGGCGCCGGGGTTTTGCTGGAAGACGTTGATAGCGCTCATTTCTTACCTGCCTTGAATTCTTGTTCGTCAGGGCGGCGCAGCACTGCAAGCAGGCTGCGCCGCCATCCGGGGCCTTAGACGTTCTGCCGCTCACCCTTCGGATCGAAGAACACCGAAGACACGATCTCCGCCTCGATCACGCTGCCATCCGCCTGCGGCGAGTACACGCGCTCGCCCATGCGCTTGAGGCCGCCCTTGACCACACCCATGGCGAACGAATAGCCCAGGGAGTTGGAGGCGTAGCTGGAGGTCACGTGGCCGACCATGTCCATCGGGATCGGCTGCTTCGGATCGAATACCAGCTGGGCGCCTTCCGGCAGCCACTTGGTCGGGTCGATCGGCTTCAGGCCCACCAGCTGCTTGCGATTGTCGCGCAGGCAGTCTTCGCGGTTCATGCCACGCAGGCCGATCCACGAGAACGGCTTGTTGCGGCCCACGCACCAGCTCATGTTGAGGTCGTCCGGGTTCATCGAGCCATCGGTGTCCTGGCCAACGATGATGAAACCCTTCTCGGCACGCAGTACGTGCATGGTCTCGGTGCCGTACGGGGTCAGGTTGTACTTCTTGCCGGCCTCGATGATCTGTTCCAGCACGCCCATGGCGTAGTTGGCCTGTACGTTGACTTCGTACGACAGCTCACCGGTGAACGAGATACGGAACACGCGGGCCGGTACGCCGCCGACGTTGCCTTCCTTCCAGGTCATGAACGGGAAGGCTTCCTTGTCCATGTCGATGTCGGTCAGCTCGCTGAGCAGCTTGCGGCTGTTCGGGCCGGACAGGGTCATGGTGGCCCAGTGGTCGGTGACCGAGGTGAAGTACACCTTCAGCTCTGGCCATTCGGTCTGGTGGTACAGCTCCATCCACTGCAGCACGCGGGCGGCGCCGCCGGTGGTGGTGGTCATGATGAAGTGGTTGTCGCCGACGCAGGCGGTCACGCCGTCGTCGAAGACCATGCCGTCTTCCTTGCACATCAGGCCGTAGCGGGCCTTGCCCACATCGAGCTTGGTCCAGGCGTTGGTGTAGATGCGGTTGAGGAACTCGCGCGCGTCCGGGCCCTGGATGTCGATCTTGCCCAGGGTCGAGGCGTCCAGCAGGCCCACGCTGTCGCGCACGGCCTTGCATTCACGGGCAACGGCAGCATGGATGTCTTCACCGGCTTTCGGGAAGTACCACGGGCGCTTCCACTGGCCGACGTCTTCGAACTCGGCGCCGTTCTTCACGTGCCAGGCATGCAGGGCGGTGAAGCGTACGGGTTCGAACAGGTGGCCACAGTGACGACCGGCTACTGCACCGAAGGTCACCGGCGTGTAGTTCGGGCGGAACATGGTGGTGCCCATTTCCGGGATGGTGATGCCGATCGAACGGGCGGCGATGGCCAGGCCGTTGATGTTGCCCAGCTTGCCCTGGTCGGTACCGAAGCCCAGCGCGGTGTAGCGTTTGACGTGCTCGACCGACTCGAAGCCTTCGCGGGTGGCCAGTTCGATACCGGCTGCGGTCACGTCGTTCTGCTGGTCGACGAACTGCTTCGGCCCTTTGCTGCCCTTGTCGTGCGGCACCTGGAACAGCGCCACGGTGGCCTCTTCCTTGCGTGCCACGGTCTTGGGCAAGGTGCCGACGCTGGCTTTGAAGCCGGCTTCGGTGGCGGCGCGGGCGCCGCCTTCGAAACCATCGGCAATCACGTCACCGAGGGCATAGACGCCGTTGATACCACCGACGCATTCACGTTTCTGCGGCGCATCGCCCGGCACGAAGCCGAGGATGTCATCACGCCAGACCGGGCGCCCGCCCAGGTGCGAAGCCAGGTGAACGATCGGGCTGTAGCCGCCCGAGGTAGCGATCAGGTCGCACTCGAGGGTTTCGCCTGGGCTGGTGACCTTGTGTGCCTGCACATCGATGGCGGCCACACGGGCACCGGTGACGTGCTTGCTGCCTTTGGCCTCGACCACGGCGCTGGAGGTGAGGATGCGGATGCCCTTGGCACGCGCTTCTTCAACCAGCGAGCCACGCGGGTTGTGGCGGGCGTCGGCGATGGCGACCACTTGCAGGCCAGCGTCGTGCCAGTCCAGCGCGGCGCGGTAGGCGTGGTCGTTGTTGGTCGACAGCACCAGCTTGCGGCCCGGGGCCACACCGTAACGGCGTACGTAGGTGGACACGGCACCGGCCAGCATGTTGCCCGGCACGTCGTTGTTGCCGTACACCAGCGGGCGCTCGTGGGCACCGGCAGCCAGGACCACGCGCTTGGCGCGGACACGGTGCACGCGGTGGCGAACCTGGCCGATCGGGGCGCGGTCGCCGAGGTGATCGGTGAGGCGCTCGTGAATGGTCAGGAAGTTATGGTCGTGGTAGCCGTTGACCGTGGCGCGTGGCAGCAGGGTCACTTCCGGCAGGCTTTCCAGCTCCTTGACCACGGCGTTGACCCAGTCGGCGGCAGGCTTGCCGTCGAGGGTTTCGCGGGTGTCGAGCAGGCTGCCGCCAAACTCTTCCTGCTCGTCAGCCAGGATCACGCGGGCACCGCTGCGGGCAGCGGCCAGCGCGGCGGCCAGGCCAGCAGGGCCGGCGCCGACAATCAGCACGTCGCAGTGCTGGTTCATGTAGTCGTAGCTGTCCGGGTCGTTCTGCAGCGGCGCACGGCCCAGGCCTGCGGCTTTGCGGATGTACTTCTCGTAAGTCATCCAGAACGATTTCGGGTACATGAAGGTTTTGTAGTAGAAGCCAGGCGGCATCATGCTGCCGCCGACCTTGCCGAGGATGCCCATGACGTCGTTGTTGACGTTCGGCCAGCCGTTGGTGCTGGTGGCAACCAGGCCCGCGTACAGCGCCTGTTGGGTGGCACGCACGTTGGGGATCTGGGTGGCTTCGCTGGAGCCGATCTGCAGGATGGCGTTCGGCTCTTCGGTACCGGCGGCGATGATGCCGCGTGGGCGCGAGTACTTGAAGCTGCGGCCAACAATGTCGACGCCGTTGGCCAGCAACGCGGCGGCCAGAGTGTCACCGGCATAACCCTGGTAGGTCTTGCCGTTGAAGGTGAAGTTCAGGACCTTGCTGCGGTCGATACGGCCGCCGCTGGCGAGGCGATAGGTCTGGCTCATACTTTTTCCCCTTGGCCTTTGACGGCGGACGGTGCGGTCGCAGCTTTGCCATCAGCAGTCACTTGCGGCTTCTGGCCAATCTTGTAGGTTTCCAGAATCTCGTAAGTCACGGTGTTGCGGGTGACGTTGAAGTACTGGCGGCAACCGGCAACGTGGTCCCACAGTTCGTGGTGAATACCGCGTGGGTTGTCACGGTAGAACATGTAGGTGCCCCACTCCTCGTCGGTGCAGGCGTTGGGGTCCAGCGGGCGGGCGATGTGCGCCTGGCCAGAGGCGTGGAACTCTTCTTCGGAGCGCAGCTCGCCACAGTGGGGACAGAAAATATGCAACATGACGGTGGCTCCGGTTAGTGGGCGACGGCGGCAGCGCCGTGTTCGTCGATCAGTGCGCCGTTGTAGAAGCGGTCCATGGAGAACGGCGCGGCCAGTGGGTGCATTTCGCCCTTGGCCAGGCTCGCGGCGAAGACGTTGCCCGAACCCGGGGTCGCCTTGAAGCCGCCAGTCCCCCAACCGCAGTTGAAGAACATGTTCTTGACCGGGGTCTTGGTGATGATCGGGCAAGCGTCCGGCGAGGTGTCGACGATGCCGCCCCACTGGCGGTTCATGCGAACGCGCGAGAGGTTGGGGAACATTTCGACGATGGCCTGCAGGGTGTGCTCGATCACCGGGTACGAACCGCGCTGGCCGTAGCCGACCCAGCCGTCGATACCGGCACCGATCACCAGGTCGCCCTTGTCGGACTGGCTGATGTAGCCGTGTACGGCGTTGGACATGATCACGCTGTCGATGATCGGCTTGATCGGCTCGGAGACCAGCGCCTGCAGCGGGTGCGATTCCAGCGGCAGGCGGAAGCCGGCCAGCTTGGCCATGTGCCCGGAGTTACCGGCGGTGACCACGCCGACGCGCTTGGCGCCGATGAAGCCTTTGTTGGTTTCCACGCCGATGACCGCGCCGTTTTCCTTGCGGAAACCGATCACTTCGGTCTGCTGGATCAGGTCCACGCCCAGGGCGTCGGCGGCCCGTGCATAGCCCCAGGCCACGGCATCGTGGCGGGCTACGCCACCACGGCGCTGAACGGTGGCGCCGAGGATCGGGTAGCGGGTGTTCTTGGAGCAGTCCAGGTACGGGATTTCGGCCGCAACCTGGGCGGTGTTCAGCAGTTCGCCATCGACGCCATTGAGGCGGTTGGCGCTGACACGGCGCTCGGAATCACGAATGTCCTGCAGGGTGTGGCACAGGTTGTAGACGCCGCGCTGGGAGAACATCACGTTGTAGTTCAGGTCCTGGGACAGCCCTTCCCACAGCTTCATGGCGTGCTCGTACAGCTGCGCCGATTCGTCCCACAGGTAGTTGGAACGCACGATGGTGGTGTTACGGGCGGTGTTGCCGCCGCCCAGGTAACCCTTCTCGATCACCGCGACGTTGGTGATGCCGTGTTCCTTGGCCAGGTAGTAGGCCGTGGCCAGGCCATGGCCGCCACCGCCGACGATGACCACGTCGTAGACCTTTTTAGGGGTCGGCGTGCGCCACATGCGCTGCCAGTTCTCGTGGTGGCTGAGGGAGTGCTTGAAAAGGCCGAAGCCCGAGTAGCGTTGCATGGTCGTTTACTCCACTCAGCGGTAAACAGGGAAGTCAGCGCACAGGGCCGCGACGTTCTTCGCCACATCGGCTTCGACGTCTGCGTCACCGAGGTTGTCGAGGATGTCGCAGATCCAGCCGGCCAGGGCCACGCACTGGGCAACTTTGAAGCCACGGGTGGTGACGGCCGGGGTGCCGATGCGCAGGCCGGAGGTGACGAACGGCGACTGTGGGTCGTTCGGCACGGCGTTCTTGTTGACGGTGATGTGCGCGCGACCCAGTGCGGCGTCGGCATCTTTGCCGGTCAGGCCCTGGCGGATCAGGCTGACCAGGAACAGGTGGTTGTCGGTGCCACCGGAGACCACGTCGTAGCCGCGGTCGATAAACACCTGGGCCATGGCCTGGGCGTTTTCGATCACTTGCTTCTGGTAGGCCTTGAAGCCTGGCTCCAGCGCTTCCTTGAAGCACACGGCCTTGGCGGCGATCACGTGCATCAGCGGGCCGCCCTGGGCGCCGGGGAATACGGCAGCGTTGAGCTTCTTCTCGATCTCTTCGTTGGCCTTGGCCAGGATCAGGCCGCCACGTGGACCGCGCAGGGTCTTGTGGGTGGTGGTGGTGACCACATCGGCGAACGGGATCGGGTTCGGGTACAGGCCAGCGGCAACCAGGCCGGCAACGTGGGCCATGTCGACGAACAGTAGCGCACCGACCTTGTCGGCAATGGCGCGGAAGCGTGGGAAGTCGAGGGTCTTGGAGTAGGCCGAGAAGCCGGCAACGATCATCTTCGGCTTGTGCTCGACGGCCAGGCGCTCGACTTCGTCGTAGTCGATCAGGCCGGTGTCGGTATTGATGCCATATTGAACGGCGTTGTACAGCTTGCCCGAGGACGACACTTTGGCGCCGTGGGTCAGGTGGCCGCCGTGGGCCAGGCTCATGCCGAGGATGGTGTCACCGGCCTGCAGCAGGGCCAGGTAGACGGCGCCGTTGGCCGAAGAACCGGAGTGCGGCTGGACGTTGGCGTAGTCGGCACCGAACAGCTGCTTGGCACGCTCGATGGCCAGCGCCTCGACCTTGTCGACGTGCTCGCAGCCGCCGTAGTAGCGCTTGCCTGGGTAGCCTTCGGCGTACTTGTTGGTCAGGCCGCTGCCCTGGGCCTGCATCACGCGCTTGCTGGTGTAGTTCTCCGAAGCGATCAGCTCGATGTGATCTTCCTGACGCTGTTCTTCGGCATTCATCGCCGCCAGCAGTGCATCGTCATAACCCTGGATCTGGTCTTGCTTGCTGAACATCGTGTATCTCCCGGCAGCGATCGTTTTTTGTCGTGGGGCACTGTGGCCCTTTATGGCGATGTTATGACTGGCCGGGGCGGGTCAGATGCCTGCGCACGCCTTGCAATGGCGCGTTTACGACATTGGCATTTGTGTTGTTCATGCCGGCCTCTCGCGGATAAATGCGCTCCTAGGGGCCATGTGTCGTTTGTAGCAGCGGATTTATCCGCGAAGGGCCGCACTGGCAGCTTGTATAGGCAACCGTTTCAGCAATGGTTTAGAGTGCTGTTCTGCGTCGTTCACAGGACAGGGTCATGACAGATAAGAGCCAACAATTCGCCAGCGACAACTATTCCGGCATCTGCCCCGAAGCCTGGGCCGCAATGGAAAAGGCCAACCACGGTCACGACCGCGCCTACGGCGACGACCAGTGGACCGAGCGTGCGTCGGAGTATTTCCGCAACCTGTTCGAAACCGACTGCGAGGTGTTCTTCGCCTTCAACGGCACCGCCGCCAACTCGCTGGCCCTGGCCTCGCTGTGCCAGAGCTACCACAGCGTGATCTGCTCCGAGACCGCCCACGTCGAAACCGACGAATGCGGCGCGCCGGAGTTCTTCTCCAACGGTTCCAAACTGCTCACCGCGCCCAGCGTCAATGGCAAGCTGACGCCCGAATCGATTCGCGAAGTGGCGCTCAAGCGCCAGGACATCCACTACCCCAAGCCACGGGTGGTGACCATTACCCAGGCCACCGAGGTCGGCACGGTTTACCGCCCCGACGAGCTCAGGGCGATCAGCGCCACCTGCAAGGAGCTGGGCCTGAACCTGCACATGGACGGCGCACGCTTCACCAATGCCTGCGCGTTCCTTGGCTGCAGCCCGGCCGAGCTGACCTGGAAGGCCGGCATCGATGTGCTGTGCTTTGGCGGCACCAAGAACGGCATGGCGGTGGGTGAAGCGATCCTGTTCTTCAACCGCCAGCTGGCCGAAGACTTCGATTACCGCTGCAAGCAGGCCGGGCAACTGGCGTCGAAGATGCGCTTCCTGTCGGCGCCGTGGGTCGGTTTGCTGGAAAATGGCGCCTGGTTGCGCCATGGCAATCACGCCAACCATTGCGCGCAATTGCTGGCCTCGCTGGTGAGTGACCTGCCGGGGGTGGAACTGATGTTCCCGGTGGAGGCCAACGGCGTGTTCCTGCAGATGCCGGAGCATGCGATTGAAGCACTGCGGGCCAAGGGCTGGCGCTTCTATACCTTCATTGGTAGCGGCGGTGCGCGGTTCATGTGTTCGTGGGATACCGAGGAAGAGCGGGTGCGTGAACTGGCGGCGGATATCCGCATGATCATTACTGGCTGAGAGATTGCAAGGAGGGCTTCGCCCTCCTTTCGCGACGCAAGACCACGTCGACCCGAGTACTTCAAAAATCAAAGAACTCAGCTCGCTTGATATAGCTGGTAAGTTGATCGTACTGCCTCTATTTCAGCGCACAGACCCATGAGGCTCGTCGACCGTTAGCGATAAAAATGACGTCAGTGGGGCAAGCGTGGTCATGCGCACCTAGCATTTTTGCCAGTTTTCATTAAATCAGCGTGTCTATATCTTGGTGAGGAACGGCGGGATGACAAACTTCTCGCTTCACACCGAGGCATAAACGATGGCGATCACCGGTCAGTTTGGCTTATTCAAATTCCCCCTTCATCCCGATTCGTATGGTTCACTGGCAAACCTCAGGCCTGGAGAGTTCCTGAATATGGTTTCATTCGATAACAGGCGATCGATTGCGCAGATAACAAGTATCGAAACCACGCTCAACTCGAACTCTACCCTCGTCAATTTTGTTGGCGCTGAGACGACAAGCATGCCTGCAAGCTTTAAAGATGCGAAGCGCGAACGCCCTGAAAAACAGGTGCACAGGCAAGCAGGCGAAAGTAATATGACGTTTATCCAACTGTATGAGTTCGGCGAACTGATTGCCGTATTCCGAAGTGATGAAGATACTGACCGTGGCCATGCTGTCTTAACAGCAAGCAAAGATATCAAATATAACGGTAAAAATTATTTTATCGATTTCCGCCAGGCTGACGCCGTTTATGACAAAGACAGACTTGATGTCGTCTATTGGGATATCTATCTTTACCCCTATGACACGCGTAAGTAATGTCTACATCCTCAGGTTAAGTCATTCATTGCGCTCATGCATTTCAATAGGAATGCCATAGCCTAATGCGAGGCGGCTTCCACACGTTCACCAACGCCCTTGAGCTTGGTGTAACACCTGTATACGCCGCTTCGCTAGCGATGCGAACTCGAATCGCTTTCTTGCTTGCAATTCAGAGTTTGAACCCGCCCATCTGCCGCGCCAGATCATCAGCCAGACAACGAAGCGCCTGGCACTCCTCCCGGCAGCCCTGCACCTCGGCCGCCGTCTCTCGCGCCAGGTCGGAAATCCCTTGCACCGTGCGGTTGATCTCCTCGGTCACCGCCGACTGCTCCTCGGTCGCCGTGGCCACCTGGTGGTTCATGTCGCTGATGTGCTCGACCTGATCGGTAATCGCGCCTAACGAGGCGCCGGTACGCTGGCTCGACTCCACACCACTGCCTGTAGCCTGTTGCCCGGCGTGCATCGAGCTCACTGCCGAACCCGCACCCTGCTTGAGGCGCTGGATCATCTGCTGCACTTCATCGGTGGACAGCTGCGTACGCCGGGCCAACGTCCGCACTTCATCTGCCACCACGGCAAACCCACGGCCCATCTCGCCAGCCCTGGCCGCTTCAATGGCAGCGTTCAGCGCCAACAGGTTGGTCTGTTCGGAAATACTGCGAATCACCGCCAATACCTGGTCGATCGAGGCGACTTCATCGGCCAACTGGCTGACCGCATCGGCAGCCTTGCCGATATCCCCCGACATGCCCTCGATACCCTGGATCGAGCGCCGCACCACCTCGCGTGCCTGCAGGGCCTCATCCCGCGCCGATTGCGATGCCTGCGCCGCATCGCCAGCGTTGCGGGCGATGTCCTGCACAGTCAGGCCCATCTCCTGCACGGCGGTGGCGACCATCTCGGTCATTTCCTGCTGCCGACCGGAGCGCTCGGCGGTGTTATCCACCACCTGGGTCACCTGCTCTACTGCCTGGTGCAGGCGTTCGCTGGTGCGCAACACTTCGCCGATCAGGCCACGCTGGCTGTCGAGGAAGCGATTGAAGCCACGGGCCAGATCACCCAGTTCATCCTGACGGGCGTCATCCAGGCGATGGCTGAGGTCGCCACCGCCACTGCCGATCTGTACCAGCGCTGCGGTGACGCGACGGATCGGGCGCACCAGGCCACGCGCCAGCAGCACCACCAGCAGCAGCGACACAAGGGCCACGCTGCCGCCGATCAGGCTGGTCAGCCCCACCGTCTGGTGCATCTGCGCGTAAATTTCCTCCTCAGGTACCTCAGCCACCAGGGTCCAGTTGAGGTCGCGCAAAGGCAGGCCGAGCGCCAGGTAGCTTTCACCGTCGCGGTTGAAGCGGCTGCTGCGCAGGCCTTCGCCATCGGTCATCACCGCCTTGGCAGCGTCTGCGCCGAGTTGTTCGGCGAGCTGACGCTTGCCGCTGAAGGCCGCGTCCGGGTGCACCTGGATCAGCCCATCGTTGCGCACCAGGAACACCTTGCCGTGCTCGCCGAAACTGAAGTCGTGGATGAGTTTCGACAGTTCGGTCATGCGCAGGCCCATACCGGCCACGCCGACCAGCTTGCCGGCCTTTTCCACCCGGTAATCGATAAACAGCGCCAGTTCGCCCGTCGCATGATCGATATCGATATTCACCAGGCGTTCGGCGCCGCTGTCGATGTAGCCGTAGAACCACTTGTCATTGGGGTTGCCGCGACTGAGCACGCGGTCCAGGCCAACCTCGTTGTAGTAGTTGCCCGTTTCGGTCGAGGCGAACAGCGTAGTGAACGCATGGTTGCGTTCCTTGGCGGCCTGCAGGTATTCGAGGAATTGCGGGGCTTGAGCGGGGTCTTCGCCAGCGGCAAGCCAATCGCGCAGCAGCGTATTACCGGCAATGTCGGCGGCAGCCACCAACGGCTGGCCGAGCATGCGCTCGATGTCGTTGCGGATGGCTTGGATGCTGGCCGGCAATGCGGTGTCGACCAGGTAACGTTCGGTCAGGCGGTTGAGTGCCACCGTGAAAATGATCACCACCACCAGAATGCTCGCCAGCAAGGCAGCGCCCATGCTTGCAATCAATTGCCACTGGATGCTCTTACGCCAGATACGCATGCCCCTGCTCCCCGCTAATTATTGTTTTGCGGGAAGTGTATACACTTGCGTATTCAGTTAATCCAGTGATCTGGAACAATGGGGCCGCACGGCGACCCCGAAGATGCGTCAGGACTCAGCGATAGTCTTGACGATGGCGTCCACCGTGGCGTCGATCTGCGCCTGGGTACGCGCGAGGGTCTGCTGGTGTTCCTTTTGCAGTTCGACCTGCTTGGAACACAGATTCAGCGCGGCCAGCACCAACAGCTTGTCGCCGATCAGGGTCGGGTACTGGCGCTTGGTTTCGTTCAGCGCGGTGTTGAGCATCCGCACTGCCTGGGCCAAGGTTTCTTCCTGGCCTTCGGGCGCCTTGATCGAATAGTCGCTGCCGAGGATCGACACGACATTGATCGGCTGCGCTTGCAGTCTCATGCGCCGACGACGCCAGCACTGGCGCGGTCAACCAGCGCCTGGATGCGCGCCGCGGTGGCGCCGTGCTTCTCTTCCTGCTCCATCAGCGACAGCTGCAGGTTTTCGTTTTCTTCCTTGGCCTGGGCCAGTGCCTGGCCGAGGGTGGTGTTCTGCTCGGTGAGTTGAGCGTTTTTCTGCATCAGGTCGCTGACCAGTTGCTCGAGTTGATTCAGGGAGGCTTCCAGCATGGGTCTATCTCGGGTTGTTGCAAAGGGCGCACACGATAAAGAAAAGCGTGAGCCCCCGCCATTAAATATCGGACTCTTAAGGTTTCTACCCCGCAGATTGACAGGGTATCGGGCCCCTTGTTCCGACCTGGGTCAACCGCCGGTCAGGTAACCGGGCAGCGAGCTGAAAACTTTCATCTGGTCATCCTCAAGACTGCTCAGTCACGACCGATAGACAGGTAGGTCATATTCCGTCGCACGGACCGCGCCACCACACCTCCTGCCTGGACTCTCTCCATGTCACTACGCAACATGAACATCGCCCCGCGCGCGTTGCTCGGGTTCGCCCTGATTGGCGTACTCATGCTCGGCCTCGGTATTTTCTCGCTCATGCAGATGGGCAACATCCGACAGGCCGGCGTGACCATCGAAGTCAACAGCGTACCCAGCATCAAGACGCTCGATGAGCTGGCGGCGCTCAACCTGCGCTTGCGCTCGCTGTCTTACCGGCTGCTGCTCAACCGCGAACCGGAAACCCAGCGCGACACCCTCAACCTGCTGGACCAGCGCAACGCCCAGATCGAGCGTGCCCGCCAGGTCTATCTGCCAATGATCACGGCAGCCGACGAGCGGGCCGCCTACGAGCAGTACACCCAGCTGCTCAACCAGTACCGCCAGCTCGAATCACGCATGCGCAGCCTGAGCCAGGCCGACCGCCTGGACGAACTGCGTGACTTGCTCAATCGTGACCTGCTGGCCAACTCCGAACAGATCAACAAGGTCATGGAGACCCTGGTCCAGATCAATACCGAGCAGACCCGCGTCACCAATGAAACCGCCGCCAACCAGTACGACACCGCGTTCGCCCTGGTAATCGGCCTGTTGATTGCCGCCACTGCGCTGACCTTCCTCTGCGCCTTCCTGCTGACCCGCAGCATCGTCAAGCCGATCGAAGAGGCGCTGCAGGCAGCCGAGCAGGTGGCCGACGGCGACCTGACCAAGGTCATCCGCGCCGAAGGCACCGACGAAGCAGCCCGCCTGCAGCGCGCCATGGCCCGCATGCAGGACAAGCTGCGCGATACCCTGCAGCTGATTGCCGGCTCCGCCACCCAGCTCGCCTCGGCGGCCGAGGAGCTGAACTGCGTCACCGACGAAAGCGCCCGCGGCCTGCAGCAGCAGAACAACGAAATCGAACAGGCAGCGACTGCTGTCACCGAGATGACCAGCGCCGTGGAAGAAGTGGCGCGCAATGCGGTCAGTACATCGGAAGCCTCTAGCGAAGCCAGTCGTTCGGCCGGCGACGGTCGTGATCTGGTCATGGAAACCGTGGGTGCCATCGAGCGCATGAGCGGTGACGTGCAGGCCACTGCCAAGCTGATCACTCACCTGGCTGAGCAATCGCGCGACATCGGCAAGGTGCTTGACGTGATTCGCGGCCTGGCCGACCAGACCAACCTGCTGGCACTGAACGCGGCGATCGAGGCGGCACGTGCCGGTGAGGCCGGGCGTGGTTTTGCCGTGGTGGCGGATGAAGTGCGGGCGCTGGCCCACCGTACCCAGCAGTCGACCAGCGAGATCGAGCGCATGATCGGCAGCATTCAGGGCGGTACCGAAGAGGCGGTGGAGTCGATGCGCACCAGCACCGAACGCGCCGAGTCGACACTGAATATCGCCAAGGGTGCGGGCATGGCGCTGGACACCATTGCCGGGGCTGTGGCGCAGATCAACGAGCGTAACCTGGTGATTGCCAGTGCGGCGGAGGAACAGGCCCAGGTAGCGCGGGAAGTGGACCGCAACCTGGTGAACATCAACGACCTGTCGGTGCAGAGTGCTACCGGGGCGCATCAGACCAGCGCGGCGAGTGCCGAGCTGTCGCGCCTGGCGGTCGACCTCAATGGCCTGGTAGCCCGCTTCCGCACCTGAAAAAACTGGGGCCGCTTTGCGGCCCCGGTAATCTCGGATCAGTAATCGATCCGCACATCCCCTTTCGGCACACTGCAGCACGACAGGATGTAGCCCTCGGCTTCGTCTTCCTCGGTAATCCCGCCGTTGTGCTCCATCTCTACCTCGCCGCCCAGCTTGAGCACCTTGCAGGTCCCGCAGATGCCCATGCCACAGGCTTTCGGGATCATCAGGCCCACTTTCGCCGCCGCCGCATGCACGGTCTCGCCCGGGGCAACGCGGATGCTCTTCTCGCTGCCGATGAACTCCACCAGGTTGAGGTCCGAAGCATCCACTTCCGGCGCATCGGCCGCCTGCTCGGCATGCTCCACCGCATCGGCCTTGGCCTCGGCAGGCGTCGCCCCGAACGATTCCTCGTGGTAGTTCTTCATATCGAAGCCGACCGCTTCGAGCATGCGCTTGACCGCGCTCATGTACGGCGTCGGGCCGCAACAGAACACCGTGCGCTCCATGTAGTCCGGCGCAATCAGTTCCATCAGCCGTTGGTTCAGGTAACCGCGGTAACCGGCCCACGGCTCACCCAAGCCATGCTTCTCGCAGATGATGTGCAGGCTGAAGTTGGGAATGCGCGAAGCCATCTGTTCCAGCTCGCGGTGGTAGATGATGTCCTTCGGCGAGCGGGCGCTGTGCACGAACACCATGTCGACGTTGGCGTTGGTGTCGTAGAACCAGCGCGCCATCGACATCACCGGGGTAATGCCCACGCCACCGGAGAGGTACAGCACCTTGCCCGCCGGGAAATCGATGGCGTTGAACAACCCCACCGGGCCGTGCACCGGCAGCTCGGCGCCTTCGTGCATGGTGTCGTGGAGGAAGTTGGACACCAACCCGCCCGGTACACGCTTGACCGTGATCGAGAAGCTGTAGGGCACCGAGGGCGAGCTGGAGATGGTGTACGAACGCATCACCGGCTTGCCTTCGATCTCCAGCTCCAGGGTGACGAACTGCCCGGGCTTGAAGAAGAACATGATTGGCTGGTCGGCCATGAAGCAGAAGGTGCGCACGTCCCAGGTCTCCTGGATGACCTTGACGCAGCGCACGATGTGGCGGCCATTGGCCCAGGTCTGGGTGGTGACCGGATTGAGGAAGGTATCGGACATGTTCATCTCCAGCGGCCGACTATGGCCCTTTTTATGGCTTGGATAATGCGCAACCCGTAAGCGACGCACATTCCTGCCAGCGACATCGGCGTGCTTATCGCGACCAGCCCCGCGCCACAAGGGCTGGCGCGTCGTAATTCATATCGGCCATGTCGCCCATGGATACGGTTCATGGCGTCTTCGGACGCACACTCCACGGCAAAACAACACGCTGTTTTTTGAAAAGAGCAGCCTTGCGGCACCACAACAACGATTAGCCACCTTTTGCCGGCCGCACACGGCCCCGAGGAATACACGATGGACGTCACCGCAACCCTGAGCCTGGGCGATCCACTGGAACCTGCACGCAAGGCCACCGCCGAGATGCTGCAGACCCGCGAGCGCACCTACTCGCTGCCCCAGCCGTTCTACACCGACGAGCGTCTGTTCCAGATCGACATGCAGGAGATCTTCCAGAAGGAATGGCTGATCGCCGGCATGACCTGCGAGATCCCGGCCAAGGGCAACTACATCACCCTGCAGATCGGCAACAACCCGATCCTGGTGGTGCGTGGTGCCGAGGGCAAGGTGCATGCCTTCCATAACGTCTGCCGCCACCGCGGTTCGCGTCTGTGCGTAAGCGACAAGGGCAAGGTGGCCAAGCTGGTCTGCCACTACCACCAGTGGACCTACGAGCTGGACGGCCGCCTGCTGTTCGCCGGCACCGAAATGGGCGACGACTTCGACATGAAGGAGTACGGCCTCAAGCCCGTCAACGTGAAGGTTGCCGGCGGCTACATCTTCATCAGCCTGGCGGAAAACCCGCCGGCCATCGACGAGTTCCTGGCCACCCTGGACCACTACATGGAACCGTACGACATGGAGAACACCAAGGTGGCGGTGCAGACCACCTTGATGGAAAAGGCCAACTGGAAGCTGGTGCTGGAAAACAACCGCGAGTGCTACCACTGCTCCGGTTCGCACCCAGAGCTGCTGCAAACCCTGCTGGAATGGGACGACACCAACGACCCACGCGCCAGCCAGGAATTCAAGGACCACGTGGCCAGCTCCGCCGCCGCCTGGGAAGCCGAGAAGATCCCGTACCTGCACAAGAGCCATGGCCTGCGTAACCGCATCGTGCGCATGCCGCTGCTCAAGGGCACCGTGTCGATGACCATGGACGGCAAGCAGGCCTGCCAGAAGCTGATGGGCCGCATCAAGAACCCGGACCTGGGCTCGATGCGCATCCTGCACCTGCCGCACTCGTGGAACCACTGCATGGGCGACCACATGATCGTCTTCACCGTTTGGCCGATCAGCGCCCAGGAGACCATGGTCACCACCAAGTGGCTGGTGCACAAGGATGCCGTGGAAGGCGTGGACTACGACCCGGAGCGCATGCGCAAGGTGTGGGACGCTACCAACGACCAGGACCGCCGTCTGGCCGAAGAGAACCAGCGCGGGATCAACTCCACCGCGTACCAGCCTGGCCCGTACTCCAAGACCTACGAGTTCGGCGTGGTCAACTTCATCGACTGGTACAGCCAGCGGGTGCTGAACAACCTGGGTGCGGAACCAGCGCCCTATCTGAAGGAAGTACAAGCGCAGTAACGGCGCAGCTGTACTGAAAACGCCACGGCCGGGTTACCCGCCGTGGCGTTTTACATGACAATCCAGAGCTTCGTCACATGTTATCCACAGATTTACCTACAGCCCTTGTGGACAGCAGTTCAAGCACCAACAGCAATGCCGCCATCAACGATTGGTCATTATTTGATCAAAACCGTGTAACCCTCTGATTTAAAGGCTTACAGCCCATACCGAACATCTTGTCCACAGAAGCGCCAACAGTTTCTGTGCGCAGTTGCCATGCAATTGCTGAAATTCTGTGGGTAAGCAGCGCAAGTGCCTGAAAATACTGACTCCGTGTGATTCTGCATGCTTTTGGTTATTTTTTGAGCAACATGCTGCAGCTCCCGAAATCCGTGACGTTGGGCAGTTGCTAAACAGATTATCCACAGACCAGCCAACAGTGATTGTGGGAAACTTGGTCGCGCCCATTCTGCAATTGCCCGCTTTCAGCGCCGCCGCCGCTGATCATTTTTTAATCACTGGCCCGCAGCCAGCACCAAACAAGGCCCCCAGCAAAGCGCGAACACTTTATCCACACAGTGGCAAACAGATTCCGTGGGCAAAACTGCGACGCACCGGACATTTTTACCAGTTTCACTGGATTCCCCCCCTGTGGTGCAGTGGACGCCACTACTTTGGCATCATTTACCGGAAACTTATGCACAGGCGATTGGCCGAGACTGTAAAATGGTTCGATCAAGGCCATGGGATGGGGATAATCAGCGCCGAAGGGCAGGCCTGGAATTACCTGGTGTTGCGCTATGCGGCAGAAGATGGGGGATTGTCGGCGGGGGAGCGGGTGTCTTTCGAACCAGTGACCGAAGGTTTGGCGAACTGGGCGTTCAATGTGCTCCGGCAGTAACAGCTATGTGTAAGAGCGGCACAAGGCCGCTCCTGGCAAAAAGTGCACGCGCACTCAGCGCAGAACGCCCTCCTCTACCAGCAGCTTGAGGATTGCCTCGGCACCTTCCTGTGGAGAAACATCTTTCAGCACCTTGCCGCCACCACCACTGGCCTTGGCGGTAGCTGCCTTCATCCGGTCCGCGCCACTCTTGGCCTTAATCACCTTCAACCGCTTGGGCCGTGGCCGTGCCGGTTGCAGTTCAGCTTCTGCCAGCAGTTCATCTTCGACGATCGCTACATTGCGCGCAGCCAGCACACCCCGACGCGCAGGGCCGAAGGCGCTCTGGCGCGGCTTGGGCGCTGCGTTATCCACAGTCGCCAGCAACGGCAAGCGCACCTTCAACCGGCGCCGCTGGCCGCGTGGTAGCGCTTGCAGCACCTGGGCAGTACCGTTTTCGATCGACTCCACTTCGGCCAGCCCCACTACTAGCGGCCAGCCGAGCTTCTCGGCCAGCAGGAACGGCAGCATGCCCGATCCTTCGCCAGTTTCAGCCTGGCTGCCGGTCAGCACCAGCTGAGCGCCAGCATCGCGCAGGTAATCCCCCAGCACGCCCAGCACATCGGCGCCGGCCGGTTGTTCCAGCACGTCCAGATGGTCCAGGCCCATGCCCAGGTAGGCGCGCAGCGCCTCTTCCTGCGGGTCGCCGGCATGCACCACCTGCAAGTTATCCCCAGCCAGCTGCAAGCCCAACTCCACGGCGCGGGCATCCTGCTCGGCGCGGCGAGCGCGACCGGAGCTGGGGTGGGCACCGATGGAAACCAGGCTGATCACTTTCGTACTCATGCTCGTGCCCTTATGCCGCGTCGCGCTGGCCGCCGCTGCGGAAGTTGTCCACAGCCTCGATCAGTGCCTGGAGAATCGCCGAACTGTCGCCAATCACCGACAGGTCAGCCCGTTTGATCATGTCGCAGCCTGGGTCCATGTTGATCGCCACCACCTTGTCGCAGGCGCCGATGCCCTGCAGGTGCTGGATCGCCCCCGAAATACCCACAGCCACGTACACGCGTGCAGTGACCCAGGTACCGGTGGCGCCCACCTGGCGGTTGCGCGGCATGAAGCCGTCGTCCACCGCCACCCGCGAGGCGCCTTCGGTGGCGCCGAGGGCCGCAGTGGCCTTGTGGTACAGGTCCCAATCCTTGACGCCGTTGCCGCCCGAGACGATGAACTCGGCTTCGGCCATGGCGATGGTCGCCGGGTCGACGGCCACCGAACCCAGGTCCTCGATGCGCGACAAGCTGCGCACCACGCTTGTGGACAACTCCACCGGCAGCGCTTCATGGCGGGTTTCGCTGACTGGCTCGGCACACTCCGCCGCGCCCAGGATCAGGCGTGGCACGGCGCGTTGCAGGTCTTGCTGGCCGGCACCGGCACGGCCAATGCACTGGCCGTCCTTGACCTGCCAGACCCGCGTCGCCGGGCGCTCGCCGAGGGACGCACCGAGGCGCCGCCCCAGCTCGCCGCCACCGCTGCGGCTGTCGGGCAGCAACCAGTAGCGCGGTGCGAACTGGTTATCCACAGCCCGCAGGCCCTGCACCAGTTGCTCCGGTGCATAACCTTCAAATGCCTCGCCTTCGAGTACCAGCAGGCGATCGACACCGGCTGTGGAAAAGTTGCTTTCCTTGTGTTCGCCAAACACCACCGCCAGCACTGCGCCGTCGCTGCCCGCCAGGCCGTGGGCCAGGCCCAGCAGGTCGCGGTCGTGGCTGCTCAGGCGGCCGCCGACCATGTCCGGCACCACAGCGATGTAGAACGCCGGCGCCGGCACCTGATGCAGCGGCAGCTGCACTTCGGCTGCCGCCGTACGCCGCCCACCGACACCGGTGCCCTGCTGGGCACCGCTGCGGTCGATGCGCTTGAGGCCGGCAGGGCCGATGAAACCTGCGGCAAGCGCATGAGGGTTCTTGCGGATCAGGCCGTTTGGCCCCATCCAGCGGGTCTGTTGCGTCTGCATCGCCGCATGCAGCGGATGCAGACGGTTACGGGCGATCCACTCGGCGCGTGGGTCGCGGCGGATGATGTCGCTCATCAATGCACCTCCGCAGGTTCGCGTTTAACCGTTGGCGACTTTGGGGCCGCGGGAGTTTCCTCTTCGATCAGCACATCAGCCACCAGCTCGGCGAGGTCCTTGATCTGTGGGCGCGGTTCGACCACGCCTTCGAGCATCGCGGTGCACTGCGGGCAACCCACGGCCACCAGCTCGGCCTTGGTCTCGCGAATGTCGTCCATGCGCATGTCCGGGATCCGCTGCTTGCCAGGGATATCGGTGATCGGCGCACCGCCGCCACCGCCGCAGCAACGGGAACGGAAGCCCGAGCGCTCCATTTCACGCACTTCGATACCCAGCGCCTTGAGCACTTCACGCGGGGCTTCGTACTCACCGTTGTAACGGCCCAGGTAGCATGGGTCGTGGTAGGTGACGCTGCCGCCCTTGTGCTGGCCGAGGTTGAGCTTCTTGGCCGCGATCAGTTCGGCGATGTAGGTACTGTGGTGCAGCACCTGGTAGTCACCGCCCAGTGCGCCGTACTCGTTCTTGAGCACGTGGAAGCTGTGCGGGTCGCAGGTGACGATGCGCTGGAACTTGTACTTGGCCAGGGTCTGGATGTTGCGCTTGGCCAGTTGCTGGAAGGTCGCTTCATCGCCCAGGCGGCGCGCCACGTCGCCGCTGTCGCGTTCTTCCAGGCCGAGCACGGCGAAGTCCACGCCGGACGCCTTGAGCACCTTGACGAACGAACGCAGGGTGCGCTGGTTGCGCATGTCGAAGGCACCGTCACCGACCCAGAACAGCACGTCGGTGGATTTCACCTCCGAGAGCAGTTGCAGGTTGAGGTCGGCCGCCCAGTTCATCCGCCCGCCAGGGGCAAAGCCGCCGGGGTTGTCGGTGGCGATCAGGTTGTCCAGCACCTCGGCGCCCTTGTTCGGGGTCGCGCCCTTTTCCAGGGTGAGGTGGCGGCGCATGTCGACGATGGCATCGACGTGCTCGATCATCATCGGGCACTCCTCGACGCAGGCGCGGCAGGTGGTGCACGACCACAACGTCTCGGCATCGACCAGGCCGTTGACGATCGGCTGATGCGGGTTGCCGCTGTGTTCGCCGATCGGCTTGCTTGGGTAAGGGCTGCCGGCGAAGTTGGCGTCACTGCCACCGGCCAGGCCGATGACCATGTCCTGAATGAGCTTTTTCGGGTTCAGTGGCTGGCCGGCAGCGAACGCCGGGCACATAGCTTCACATTTGCCGCACTGCACACAGGCATCGAAGCCGAGCAGTTGGTTCCAGGTGAAGTCCACGGGTTTTTCCACGCCCAGCGGCGCGTTCGGGTCTTCCAGGTCCAGCGGCTTGAGGCCGGTGGAGCGGCCGCCGCCGAAGCGTTCGGCGCGGCGGTGCCAGGCCAGGTGCAGGGCACCGGCGAAGGCGTGCTTCATCGGGCCGCCCCAGGTCATGCCGAAGAACAGCTCCGACACGCCCCACAGCACGCCCAGGCCGAGAATGCCGACCATCACCCAGCCACCGGTGTTGGCCGGCAGGATGCCAGCGACCGGCAAGGTGGCGATGAAGAAGCTGGCAGCGAACACCAGCAGGCTTTTCGGCAGGCGCATCCACGGGCCCTTGGACAGGCGCGAAGGCGGGTTCAGGCGGCGCTTGAAGACGAAGATGGCGCCGGTGAACATGATCACCGTGGCCACCAGCAGCGCGTAGCCGAGGATCTTGCTCTGCAGGCCGAAGCCATGCACCAGGATCGCCAGTGCCGCCGACAGCACGAAGCCGCCGGCAGTGGCCACGTGGGTCTTGGACATGTACTTGTCGCGCTCGACCACGTGGTGCAGGTCGACCAGGTAGCGCCGCGGCATGGCCAGCAGGCCGCCGATCAGGTCGACCTTTGAGGCCCGGCCACGCCGCCACATGCGCACCCGGCGCAGGGCGCCGAGCACTGCCAGGCCAAGGGCAGCGAACAGCAGGATGGGTAGAAGGGTGTTCAACATGGGAGGCTCCCACAACAGCTGGATTCTTGCGCTACCTCAAGGGTGGCGCGGACCCCTGTAGGAGCGAGCATCGCTCGCGATAGCGTCCGATCAGACAACCGGGTTGCCAAAGCTGACGCCATCGCGAGCTCTGCTCGCTCCTACAGGGGGGCCAGTCCCGCCTCTACAGAGGCGGTGCGATCAGAAGTCCTTGCACAGGCGCAAGGCGTCGTAGATCGCCGCATGCACGTTGCGCTGGGCCACGCAGTCGCCGATGCGGTACAGCAGGTAGCCCTCGCCCGGCTGGCTGAGGATCGGCTGTGGCTTGATGGCGAACAGCGCCTCCACGTCGATCTGGCCCTTGTTGCGCGAACCGTCCTTCAGCGCGTAGTACAGCTGCTCGTCAGGACGCACGCCGTTCTCCACCACCACTTGGTCGACCACGCGTTCTTCCTTGGCGCCGGTGTATTCGTTTTCCAGCACCGCCACCAGCTTGTCGCCTTCGCGGTAGACCTTTTCCAGCATCATGTCGCCGGTCATGATCACTTCTTTCGGGTACATGCTGCGGTAGTAGGTCGGGAAGGTGGTACCGCCCATGGCCACGCCTGGCTTGATGTCGTCGGTGACGATCTCGACCTGGCTGCCCTTGTCGGCGATGAAATCGGCCACCGACATGCCGGTGAATTCGCAGATGGTGTCGTACACCAGCACGTTCTTGCCCGGCGCAACCTTGCCGTCGAGCACGTCCCAGCTGCTGACCACCAGCCCTTCGGCTGCGCCCCAGTGCTCGTTCTGCTCAAGGAACGAATGGCCACCTACCGCCAGCACGATGACGTCCGGGCGCAGGTCCTGGATGGTCGCCACGTCAGCGGCAGTACCCAGGCGCAGGTCGACTTTCAGGCGCGCCAGCTCCAGCTGGTACCAACGGGTGATACCGGCAATCTGGTCACGCTGCGGCGCCTTGGCGGCGATGGTGATCTGCCCGCCGATCTGATCTTTCTTCTCGAACAGGGTCACGTCGTGGCCGCGTTCGGCCGCCACGCGGGCCGCTTCCATGCCGGCTGGGCCGGCACCAACCACCACCACCTTGCGCTTGACGCCGGTGGTCTTCTCGATGATGTGCGGCACGCCCATGTATTCACGGGAGGTCGCGGCGTTCTGGATGCACAGCACATCCAGGCCTTGGTACTGACGGTCGATACAGTAGTTGGCACCGACGCACTGCTTGATCTGGTCGATCTGGCCCATCTTGATCTTGGCGATCAGGTGCGGGTCGGCGATGTGCGCGCGGGTCATGCCGACCATGTCGACGTAGCCGCCTTCCAGAATACGCGTAGCCTGGTTCGGGTCCTTGATGTTCTGCGCGTGCAGCACCGGTACCTTGACCACTTCCTTGATGCCGGCCGCCAGGTGCAGGAACGGCTCCGGCGGGTAGCTCATGTTGGGGATGACGTTGGCCAGGGTGTTGTGGGTGTCGCAACCCGAGCCGACCACACCGATGAAGTCGATCATGCCGGTGGCATCGTAGTAGGCGGCGATCTGCTTCATGTCCTCGTGGCTGAGGCCATCGGGGTGGAATTCGTCACCGCAGATACGCATGCCCACGCAGAAGTCGTCACCGACTTCGGCACGCACGGCCTTGAGCACTTCCATGCCGAACTTCATGCGGCCTTCGAAGGTGCCGCCCCATTCGTCGGTACGCTTGTTGACTCGCGGGCTCCAGAACTGGTCGATCATGTGCTGGTGCACGGCCGACAGCTCCACACCGTCCAGGCCGCCCTCTTTGGCACGCCGCGCAGCCTGCGCGTAGTTGCCGATCACGCGCCAGATCTCTTCCACCTCGATGGTCTTGCAGGTGGCGCGGTGCACCGGTTCACGGATGCCCGACGGCGACATCAGGGTTGGCCAGTTGAAGCCGTCCCAGCGCGAGCGACGGCCCATGTGGGTAATCTGGATCATGATCTTGGCGCCATGCTTGTGCATGGCATCGGCCAGGTTCTGGAAGTGCGGGATGATGCGGTCGGTCGACAGGTTGACCGACGACCACCATTCCTGCGGGCTGTCGATGGCGACGACGGACGAGCCGCCGCAGATCGCCAGGCCGATACCGCCCTTGGCCTTCTCTTCGTAGTACTTCACGTAGCGGTCGGTGGTCATGCCGCCGTCAGTGGCGTAGACCTCGGCGTGCGCAGTACTGAGTACGCGGTTGCGGATGGTCAGTTTGCCGATCTGGATCGGCTGGAACATTGCTTCGAATGCCATGACGCTATCTCCGGCTTACAACGGCTTTGTGACGAACAGGCCATCTTCGTGGCCTTCTTCCGAACCGCCGTAGACCTGTTCGGCCACGGTGCGGATCGAGCTGCCACGGGCAGCGAGAATCTGGTCCATGGCGCCGGCGAACCAGCCGGTGAACATGTAGTCGACCTTGCGGCCGCACTTGCCATAGACGTACACGAATGCGGAGTGCTTGAGCTTGACGCTGCAAGTGCCTTTATCCAGGTCGATGTCCTGGATCTCGAACAGGCCCCAGCCACGCTGGCTCAGGCGCTTCATGTAGTGCTCGAACACCGCCACGCCTTCCAGGCCATGGCATTCGGCTTCCTTTTCGCACCAGTGCCAGGCGGACTTGTAGCCGGCCTTGTAGAGGATCTCGGCATAGGCGTCGGCGCCCAGCACTTCCTCGATGCCGATGTGGTTGTTGACGAAGAAATGGCGCGGCACATACAGCATCGGCAGGGCGTCGCTGGTCCAGACACCGGTCTCACTGTCGACTTCGATTGGCAATTGCGGGGCGATCTTGGCCATGGAAACTCAACTCCATAAAATTTTTATGTGGGTGCCCCGGCGTTGCTGGCAGGGGCTATCAGGCTTGGAGAGCGGCTTACTCGCCCCAGACGTCCTTGAGGACGTTGACCCAGTTCTCGCCCATGATCTTGCGTACCACACGCTCGGAATGGCCGCGCTTGAGCAAGGTCTCGGTGAGGTTGGGGAACTCGCCGACAGTGCGAATGCCCAGCGGGTTGATGATCTTGCCGAAGTTGGTCAGGCGACGGGCGTAGCCCTTGTCGTGGGTCAGGTATTCGAAGAAGTCCTGGCCGTGGCCCTGGGTGAAGTCGGTACCGATACCGATGGCGTCTTCACCGACGATGTTCATGGTGTACTCGATGGCTTCGGCGTAGTCGTCGATGGTCGAGTCGATGCCCTTGGCCAGGAACGGCGCGAACATGGTCACGCCGACGAAGCCGCCGTGGTCGGCGATGAACTTAAGCTCAGCGTCCGACTTGTTACGCGGGTGTTCCTTCAGGCCCGAAGGCAGGCAGTGGGAGTAGCAGACCGGCTTTTTCGATTCGAGGATGACTTCCTCGGAGGTCTTGGAACCGACGTGGGACAGGTCGCACATGATGCCGACGCGGTTCATCTCGGCGACGATCTCGCGGCCGAAGCCCGACAGGCCGCCGTCACGCTCGTAGCAACCGGTGCCGACCAGGTTCTGGGTGTTGTAGCACATCTGCACGATGCCCACGCCCAGCTGCTTGAACACGTCGACGTAGGCGATCTGGTCTTCGAACGCATGGGCGTTCTGGAAGCCGAAGAGGATGCCGGTCTTGCCCAGTTCCTTGGCCTTGCGGATGTCGGCGGTGGTACGCACCGGCATCACCAGGTCGCTGTTGTCGCGGATCAGCTTCTGGCTGGCGGCGATATTATCGACGGTTGCCTTGAAGCCTTCCCAGACCGACACCGTGCAGTTGGCCGCAGTCAGCCCGCCTTTGCGCATGTCTTCGAACAGCTCGCGGTTCCATTTGGCAATGATCAGGCCGTCGATGACGATGCTGTCGGCGTGAAGTTCGGCTGGGCTCATCAGGCTGTCCCCTTTGTTGATTTGGGCCGCGCCGAATCTTCTGCCGGCGCTTTGGGGCCAGCATATGCCTGTGCCCTGCGACGCCCCGATGCAAAAACGACAGGGGGTTTGCCGAAAGCGTCAATGCGCGACATCGCGCCCTCTGGCGCGCCGTCTGGCGATGAGAGACAGTCTCGATAACGACATTTCCCGCCGATTCATGAACATTTCGTCAGGGAGCTATCGTCTTCTCTGCGGCTGAGCGAGAATCCAGCCGATTCGTCAGCCTTGTTGAGGAGAAAACGGATGAAATCAATGGCATGGCTGGTACTGCTGGCGGTCGTCTCGGGCGCCCACGCCGGCGAGGAAGAAAGCACCCCGTGCGACAACGTCGAGAGCGACCAGCAGACCTTCGCTTGCGCGGCATTCAACAAGCAGACTGCCGAGCGCGAGCTCAAATCGGCGTATGACGACCTGATCCAGCGCATTCGCGACCAGTATGCCGACGAAGGCGACAAGGCCACGGCCCTGGTCGGGCGCATGGACGCCGCAGAAAAACTGTGGGCGCAGCTGCGAGATGCCGACTGCAAGGTCGAGACCTATGCCGAGCAGCAAGGCAGCAAGGCGTACCAGGCGGCCTGGGACACTTGCGTGGCGCAGCGCAGCGATGATCGCTCGGAGTATCTGCAGTCCATTGGCCAGCAGTAAACCTGTGCTGGCCTCTTCGCGGATGAACCCGCCCAGCAGGAACTGCGTGTTCAGGCAATACGACTCCTGAGGGGATGGGTTCATCTCAACAATCTACTGTGACTTCGAACATACAACTGAATGCAAGTTCCAGAGCAACATCCTCAAGCTGATTTCATCTCAACTTAATAAATGCAAGCCATAAGAAAGCCAAAAATAATCCCCTGAGAAAATCCAGCACACCAGGAACACTATCACTATTCATCAACCCTTACCAATGATTAATGCTCCACCACTCTGCGGTTTATCGCCGCTTATTGTTTGGAGCTCACATGCAAGGCCCTATAACTCTACCTGAACAGTATGTTTATCCTGGAATCAGAATTCCCGTCATACTCCCTGCACTTTATCCATTTGGTTTGCCTCACTGGCCGTATCCAATGGGGGGACCATTCTCGCCTGTAATAACACCTCCACCTCCGCCACCGACCCCGACACCCGCACAGCTCCTGGACGCCATCGAAAAAGAAAGCGCCGCCAAGTCAGGAATAAGTAGCGCCTTCCTTGCAGCGGGTGAAGAGGTTGAAAGGCTAGCATCTACTCTCTATTCAACTACCAGCAACGCGCGACAATATGCAATGGAGGATTTATCCCTAATAAAATTAGACGCAATTCCCGCCCTCGACATTTCCGCCCGACAGCTATTAGGATTCAATCCAACCTGGAGATCTTCCCAATCAGTAATATCAGCCTACGAACAAAGATATGGAAAGATAAGCGAAAACCCTGATCTTTTTGTCCAAAGAGCTACCGAAAGTTATGCGTATTCCAGGACAAGGGATTTTGTAGCGCTACAACTATACTATCTCTCGGAACAACTGAAGGGCTCCACCACAGAGCAAGTCCGAGCTCGCGTTCAAGCAAGGGAAACTGAACGAAGGGCAGCCAAAGCTGCGGCAAGGGCGGAAGCTGAGCGTATTGCAGTTGAGGCCGCCGCAAAAGCTGAAGCCGAGCGTATTGCCGCCGAAGCGGCCGCGAAGGCCGAAGCCGAACGTATCGCCGCCGAAGCTGCCGCGAAGGCCGAAGCCGGACGTATCGCCGCCGAAGCGGCCGCGAAGGCCGAAGCCGAGCGTATCGCCGCCGAAGCGGCCGCGAAGGTCGAAGCCGAGCGTATCGCCGCCGAAGCTGCCGCGAAGGCCGAAGCCGAACGTATCGCCGCCGAAGCGGCCGCGAAGGCCGAAGCCGAGCGTATTGCCGCCGAAGCGGCCGCGAAGGTCGAAGCCGAGCGTATCGCCGCTGAAGCGGCCACAGTCCGGGCAGCAAATACATATTCTACATCTGGTTCCACTGCACTAATCAGCTCGGTCGTGCTGACGGCTGCAGGCACTGTGTCAAGTAACGTTCCACTGTTCTCACTTCGTACAGTACTAGGAGCAGCGATTGGAGCACTTGAAGGTTATGCGATCGCAGTAGGTTCAGGTTTCATCGTCGGTGTTTCGGCTTTGCTCTACTCCCCTCGTCTCGGTAATGGCGAGCTCCCTGATCGCTACAGCCTGCAAACGCCGCTGTCAGATCTGTCTCCCCACGTCAGCACAGCATTGGCAACTATTGAAGCCATGAGCAGCACAGCTGAAATGCCCTACCGTTTCAGCTCGCGTACTACTGCCGATGGTTCCTCGGAAATTTTCGTAGTCAAAGCAGACGGCGGCCCGGTTCCATTTGAAGTACGTGTACTTACCGCGTCATTCGACGCACAACGCAACATCTATACCGCGACCACTCCTGACTCACCACCGCGGATACTCACCTGGACTCCAATTAGCAAGCCAGAGGACTCTTCTACCAGCCTTCCCTCTGAGCAAAAACCTCCGACGACCTATCCCGGCGCTGAGTTGCAACCGGTTGAAATCAGAATAGACAGCTACCCAGGTATTGCTGACGCCAACCTTGACGACTACATCGTTGTTTTTCCTGCAGACTCGGGGTTGCCGCCAATCTACACAATGTTCAGGGATCGGCGGGAAGATCCTGGTACGGCAAGTGGGTACGGCCCTCAAGTTGACGAGTCTTGGTCCAAAGGCGCTTCGACAGGTGAAGGAGCCCCCATTCCGATGCAGGTTGCTGACTTGCTGCGAGGGAGAAATTTCCCAAATTGGCGGGCGATGAGGGAAGCGATTTGGAGGGCGATTGGCAATGACGAAATGCTATCAAAACAATTCAGCCGGGCCAACATTTCTAGGATGAGCAAAGGGCTCGCTCCATACGTTCCCAAAAATGCCCGCGTCGGGAAACGTTCTGTGATTGAGCTGCATCATAAAATATTGATCTCACAGGGAGGAGAAGTGTACAACGTAGAGAACATTTTCCTTACAACTCCCAGCCTTCACATTCAAATTCACCAAGGTGACTAAAAATGAATGACTCGATTAGCAATATTAAAGAACAAGATTTTTTGGACTTTGTAAAAAAGATATACATCGTTGACTACCCTAGCGACGAAGCGCACCGTAGCGCTGTGGAGAAGTTTGAGCAACTGTCAGAGCATCCGGCTGGATCAGATCTTCTATTTTACCCAGAGGAAGGAAAAGATAGCCCTGAGCAAATTGTGGCCGAAGTGAAGGCTTGGCGTGCTGCAAACGGCAAACCAGGGTTTGCACAACCTTAATATCTTCCCCCACCCCGATCAGTTGCAAAGGCGGTCAAAAAATTGATCGGGGTACCCACTCCCTCCTAAACGAACAAGATTAACAAGGGGGCGAGAGTTGGACCTCCATGGCTGACGAGGACCGCTCACACCACCCTGGCCAACCGATCCTCCCGCGGGCACCGCTCGAACCGCCCCCGGTAGCAGCGAGTGAAATACGAAGCCGACTCGAACCCGCACGCCACCGCCACCTCCAGCACACTCATGTCGGTCTGGCGCAACAGCTGTCGCGCCTTGTCCAGCCGCAAGCGCAGATAAAAGCCACTGGGCGTGTCATCCAGATGCAAGCGGAACAGGCGCTCCAGCTGCCGCCGTGTCACCTGCACCGCATCGGCCAGCACCTGGGTATTGAGCGGCTGCTCAATATTGCGCTCCATCTCGCCGATCACCTTCACCAGCTTCTTGTTGCTGATGCCGTAACGGCTGGCGATCTGCATGCGCTGGTGGTCCTGGCGCGGGCGGATGCGCCCGAGCACGAACTGCTCGGACACCTGCACCGCCAGCTCGCTGCCATGGGCCTGGCCGATCAGGTCGAGCATCAGGTCGATCGACGCGGTGCCGCCTGCGCAGGTGATGCGACGCCGGTCGATCTCGAACAACTCCTGGGTCACCTGCAAGCGTGGGTAGCGCTCCTTGAACGCATCCAGCGCCTCCCAATGCAGGGTTGCCCGGTAACCGTCGAGCAAGCCGGCCTCGGCCAGCACCACCGGCCCGGTATCGATACCCCCAAGGATTACCCCTTCATGATCAAGCCGGCGTAGCGCCTGCTGTAGCCGTGGGCCATAACAGGCCAGCGGCTCGAAGCCGGCGACGATCAGCAGCACGCCCCCCGCTTCGCCCTCCCCCAGCGCACCATCGGCATTCACCGACATGCCGTTGCTGGCCTGCACCGCACCGCCATCCAGGCTGAGCACGCGCCAGCGATACGACGGCCCCTTGAAACGGTTGGCCACGCGCAGCGGTTCCAGTGCACTGATGAAGCCCATTGCCGAGAACCCCGGCAACAACAGGAAATGAATCAATTGCGGCATTGCATGCTCCACGCTTGAAGGTGGTCGCCTCCGTGCAAATCTTGGTCGCCAGGGTGCGATTTCCCACCCTGGCAGCAGCGTAGCTTGTTCACACAGCCCAGAGAGGCTGGACCCTATAAAAAACGCCCTGCCGATGGAGAGCCACCATGCATCGCTTGATCCGCCGCAGCCTGTTGTCCCTTGCCCTGAGCAGCATTGTCGCCACCCCGCTTTACGCCGCCGAGCCCGCGGCCTGTCAGAACGTGCGCCTGGGCGTGGTCAACTGGACCGACGTCATCGCCACCAGCGCCATGGCCCAGGTGCTGCTGGATGGCCTGGGTTACCAGACCAAACAGACCAGTGCCTCGCAGCAGATCATTTTCGCCGGTATCCGCGACAAGCGCCTGGACATGTTCCTGGGTTACTGGAACCCGATCATGACCCAGACCATCACCCCGTTCGTCGACGCCAACCAGGTCAAGGTCCTCGACAAGCCCAGCCTGGAAGACGCCCGCGCCACCCTCGCCGTGCCCAAGTACCTGTATGACAAAGGCCTGAAGACTTTCGCCGACATCCACAAGTTCGAGAAGGAACTGGGCGGCAAGATCTACGGCATCGAGCCCGGCTCCGGTGCCAATACCCAGATCAAGGCCATGATCACCAAGAACCAGTTCGGCCTGGGCAAGTTCCAGTTGGTCGAGTCCAGCGAAGCCGGCATGCTCGCCGCCGTTGACCGCGCCGTACGGCGCAAGGAAGCGGTGGTGTTCTTCGGCTGGGCGCCGCACCCGATGAACGTCAACATCGACATGGCTTACCTGGGCGACAGCCAGGACGCCCTGGGCCCGGACGAAGGCCGTGCCACGGTGTGGACGGTGACCGCGCCGGACTACGCCGAACGCTGCCCCAACGCCCACCGCCTGCTGGCCAACCTGAAGTTCAGCGCCGAGGACGAGAGCCGCATGATGCAGCCGCTGCTCGACCACAAGGACGCGCTGGAATCGGCCCGCCAGTGGCTCAAGGACCATCCCGAGGACAAGGCCCGCTGGCTTGAGGGTGTGACCACCTTCGATGGCAAGCCTGCGGCGGACAACCTCAAGCTCACCGCCAACTGACAAGGCCTATTCGCGGATAAATCCGCTCCTGCAGGTAACGCGCATGCCAGGGCCATCACGGTCCCCTGTAGGAGCGGGCTTGCCCCCGAAAAGGCCATCACTGACACAACAAGGAACCGCCATGAACCACGACGTCATCATCACCTGCGCCCTCACCGGCGCTGGCGACACGGTCGCCAAGAGCCACCTGGTCCCGGTCAACCCGAAACAGATCGCCGAAGCCGCCGTGGAAGCTGCCAAGGCCGGCGCCACCGTGGTCCACTGCCACGTCCGCGACCCGCAGACCGGCCGTTTCAGCCGCGACGTGGCGCTGTACCGCGAAGTCATGGAGCGCATTCGCGAGGCCGACGTCGACGTCATCGTCAACCTCACCGCCGGCATGGGTGGCGACCTGGAAATCGGCCCGGGCGAATCGCCGATGGAATTCGGCCCCGGCACCGACCTGATCGGCCCGCTGGAGCGCCTGGCCCACGTCGAAGCCCTGCTGCCGGAAATCTGCACGCTCGATTGCGGCACCCTCAATTTCGGCGACGGCAACGCCATTTACGTCTCCACCCCGGCGCAACTGCGCGCAGGGGCCAAGCGCATCACTGAACTGGGCGTGAAAGCCGAGTTGGAAATCTTCGACACCGGCCACCTGTGGTTCGCCAAACAGATGATCAAAGAAGGCCTGCTCGAAGACCCACTATTCCAGCTGTGCCTGGGTATCCCGTGGGGCGCGCCAGCCGACACCACCACCATGAAGGCCATGGTCGACAACCTGCCAGCCAACGTCACCTGGGCCGGCTTCGGCATCGGCCGCATGCAGATGCCAATGGCCGCGCAGGCGGTGCTGCTCGGCGGCAACGTACGGGTCGGCCTGGAAGACAACCTCTACCTGGACCGTGGCGTCCTGGCCAGCAATGGCCAGCTGGTGGAACGCGCCGCCGAAATCATCACCCGCATGGGTGGCCGCGTGCTCAGCCCGGCAGAAGGCCGGGAAAAAATGAACCTCAAGCGCCGCTGATCCCCTTTCAGGAGACCGATATGCCCTTCATCACCGAGATCAAGACCTTCGCCGCCCTGGGTAGCGGCGTGATCGGCAGCGGCTGGGTTGCCCGCGCCCTGGCCCATGGCCTGGACGTGGTCGCCTGGGACCCGGCGCCCGGCGCCGAGCAGGCCCTGCGCAAGCGCATCGCCAACGCCTGGCCGGCACTGGAGAAACAAGGCCTGGCGCCAGGTGCAGCGCAAGACCGGCTGAAATTCGTGGCCACCATCGAGGAATGCGTGCGCGACGCCGATTTCATCCAGGAAAGCGCACCCGAGCGCCTGGACCTCAAGCTCGACCTGCACGCCAAGATCAGCGCTGCCGCCAAGCCCAATGCAATCATCGGCTCCAGCACCTCGGGCCTGCTGCCCAGCGAGTTCTACGAGTCATCCACTCACCCTGAACGTTGCGTGGTCGGTCACCCGTTCAACCCGGTTTACCTGCTGCCGCTGGTGGAGATCGTCGGCGGCAACCGCACGGCACCCGAAGCTATCGAGGCCGCGAAAACCATCTACACCGCACTCGGCATGCGCCCGCTGCATGTGCGCAAGGAAGTCCCTGGCTTCATCGCCGACCGCTTGCTCGAGGCGCTGTGGCGCGAGGCCCTGCACCTGGTCAACGATGGCGTCGCCAGCACTGGCGAGATCGACGATGCGATCCGCTTCGGCGCCGGCCTGCGCTGGTCGTTCATGGGCACCTTCCTGACCTACACCCTGGCTGGTGGCGACGCCGGCATGCGCCACTTCATGGCCCAGTTCGGCCCGGCGCTGAAGCTACCCTGGACCTACCTGCCGGCACCGGAGCTGACCGACAAGCTGATCGACGATGTGGTCGAAGGCACGTCGGAACAGTTGGGTGACCGCAGCATTGCGGCGCTGGAGCGCTATCGTGATGACACCCTGCTGGCCGTGCTGGAAGCGGTGAAGACCAGCAAGGCCAACCACGGCATGGCTTTCGGCGACTGAGGAGCAGACGATGCCCGCATTGATCACCTACCGCACCCCGGTCCAGGAGGACTGGGTCGACTACAACGGGCACCTGCGCGATGCCTTTTACCTGCTGATTTTCAGCTACGCCACCGATGCGCTGATGGAGCGCATCGGCCTGGACGCCGACAGCCGCGGGCAGACTGGCAACTCGCTGTTCACCCTGGAGGCGCACATCAACTACCTGCATGAGGTGAAGCTGGGGACCGAGGTGTGGGTGCAGACGCAGATCATCGGCTTCGACCGCAAGCGCCTGCATGTCTACCACAGCCTGCACCGGGCAGGGTTCGACGAGGCGCTGGCTGCGAGTGAGCAGATGCTGCTGCACGTGGACCTGGCGGGGCCGAAGTCAGCACAGTTCAGTGAGCAAAGTGCTGGATTGCTGCAGGGGTTGGTGGATCAGCAACAAGACCTGCTGCCGGCTGAGTACCTCGGCCGGGTGATAGCCCTGCCTGCGCCAAACTGAGCAACAATACATAACCTGTGGGAGCGGGGGGGGGGGGGGGGGGGGGGGGGGGGGGGTTTCGGCCGCACAGCAGACCGCCCCCCCCA